>JAJDDH010000117.1 GCA_029260415.1 Phycisphaerales bacterium
GCGGCGGGGAGGGTCCAGCCCGCGTTGCGGAGGCCCTGCTGCTCGGTGGTGATGCCGGGCCTGCGGTTCATGAGCGGGAGCGCGGCCTGGTACTGCCAGGAGCCCTCCTTGAGTTCGTCGTCGGGGCGGACGGGCAGCGGCTCGCCCGCGAGGTCGGCCTTGACCTGGCGGCGGTAGAAGCTGGCGCCGCTCTCGGGGAAGCGGAGCGTCTCGATGCTGAACCCGCCGTCACGCAGGAACTCGTGGAAGGTGAAGGTCCAGAGGTCGCGCCGGACCTCGCCCCAGCCCCAGCTCTCTGACGTTTCGAGATCGAAGCGCCCGTCCCTGGTCGTCTCGGAGTGCGGGTTGCGGGTGACGATGACGAGGCGCGGCTTGATCTCGCCCGCGTTGATATTCGCCTCAAACTCGTCCTGGTTCATGCCCGTGCTCTCGGCGAACATCTGCACGCGGAACCAGTCGGCGTGTCGCTCCAAACCCGGGAAGCTGAACTTCTGCGGGATCTGCACGGGGAGGGTGAGCGCGTCGTCACCATAGCGGACAGTGACCTCGCCCTCGCCCGCGTCGTCGAGGGTGTCGGTGATGGTGACGGGGCGCCCGGCGAAGGTGAACTCGGTCTTGTCGCCCTGGATGAAGGAGAAGATCGGTCGGGCGAGCGCCTCGTTGTACGCGGCGATGCGCTGGGCCAGGACGTACCCGCTGACGATGAGGACCGCGAGCGAGACCACCACCCCGAGCCAGGCGACGCGTTTGGCGAGGCTGGCGGCTCTGGGTTTGGCGCCGGGGGGGGCGGGCTCGGTCATCGGGGGGCCTTAGTGATCGGGGTCGGTCTCAGCGGGTGTCGCGTCATGGCTTTCGTTGGCGCTGGGGGCGTGGGCGTCGCCGTGCGCATCGTGGGATGAGCCGTCATCCAAGAGATGGGGTGTGATCCCCGTGCGCCGGTAGGAGAAGTTGGGCGACGAGGCGCTGACGGCGTCCAGGTCGGGGCGGTCAACAGGCTCGATGACGTTGGTGTCGTGGTGCGCGAACCCGAGCGACTCGAAGAGGTTCTGCTCGTCGTGCTCGTGGCGGTGCGGGTGCTTGCCCTTCTTCACGTAGTCGTTGTAGTAGTAGCGCCAGAACTCGGCCTCACCCGCGGCGACGTCCGCCTCGTTGGGCTCTGTGCGTCCGTGCTTGGCAGCCTCGGTCATGGCGAGCTGGGCGAGTTTCTCGTTGCGACGGAACTCGGTGATGGGCTGGCCCGAGGTGCTGATTCGCGGCGAGGCGGCGGTGCTGATGCCGTCGTAGGTTCTGTCGAGCCCGTAGCCGGTGCCGCCCGGGGTGGGGACGGTGGCGCGGAGCTGCGAGACCGCGCCGCGGTTGCCCAGGTCGATGCTGGTGAAGAAGAGGAAGCAGATGACCGCGGCGACGCAGATGAGCATGATGATCGAGTTGAGCGCCTTGTCGAAGCGAAGGCCCATGAAGTAGGCGCAGACGAGCACGGCCTTTACCGTCGCGATGCTCATCGCGATGATGACGTTGAGCCACTGGGGGAGGATGACGTGGAAGGTGTCCTGGATCCAGACCTCGCCTCGGGAGAGCGCGACGGTGAGCACGGTAAAGAAGAGCAGGATGAGCAGGATGGTCATCAGCGTGCGCGCGGAGATGATGTGGTGCCCGTGGTGTCCGTGCCCGTGCCCGTGGGGGTCGGTGGGGTCGAAGTCGGGGTTGGGGGTGTGGACGTCGTCGATCGAGTGTTCCATGGCGTCGTCCCGTTAGTGGATGAGGTACAGGAGGGGGAAGAGGAAGATCCAGACCAGGTCGACCAGGTGCCAGTAGAGGGCGCTGGTCTCGACCATGGTGTACTCGGTGGGGCCGTAGGCCTCGTACTTGATGGCGCGAACGAGGACCCAGGTGAGCAGGCCAGCGCCGATGAAGACGTGCAGGGCGTGGATGCCCGTTCCGATGTAGTACACGCTCCACCAGAGCGGCTCGTGCGGGTCATGGGCGTAGGGGTAGGAGAAGAAGGTGCCCGGGGCCTTGCCCATGCTCAGCTTGGGGATGTACTCGAAGTAGAGCTTGATGAAGACGAACAGGGCGGCGCAGACGAGGGTGATGAGCAGGTTCCGGATCAGCGCCGCGTTGTTGCCCAGCTGCGCGGAGCGGACGCCCGAGGCGACGGTCCAGGAGCTGATGAGCAGGACGATGGTGTTGAGCCCGCCGAAGCGCCAGTCCAGGTGATGGCTGCCCGCGGTCCAGGCCTCGGGGTAGAGCATGCGGAAGATGGCGTAGGCGCAGAAGATGCCGGCGAAGAGCAGGACTTCCGTGGTGAGGAAGAGCCACATGCCGAGCTTGCAGGCGTCGAACTGCTCGTCCGCGTTGCGGAAGTGGTGCGCGAAGCCTCGGTTCTTCCAGTAGAGCGGGTGGCTCTTGGCGCCCGCGGCGGGCAGGTCGGGTTTGTTGGCGTCGATGGTGGCCATGGGTGTCTCTCAGCGTGAACGGGACGCTTAGTGGGCGCGGACCTGGTCCTGGGGGGGGAGCGGGAAGTCGCGCTCGTCGCAGTGCGGGGGGACGACGGTGTCGAAGTCGTACGGCCCGTGCTTGACGAGAACCTCGTGGTGGAAGTTGTGCTCGATGGGGGGCGACTCGGTCTCCCACTCGACGGTCAGCCCGCCCCAGGGGTTCGGGGGCGCCTTGGGCCCGGCGACGAGCGAGTGGATGAAGTTGAACAGGTGGGTGAGGAACCCGGCGAGCAGGAACCAGGAGCCGTAGGTCGAGAGCGAGTGCAGGAACTGGAACTCGTCGACGTAGCTGGCGTAGCGCCGGGGCATGCCCTGGGTGCCCAGGAAGAACTGGGTCATGAAGGTGAGGTTGAATCCGATGAAGACGAGCACGCACCCGAGCATGCCGGCCTTCTCGTTGTACATTCGTCCGAACATCTTGGGCCACCAGTGGTGGATGCCCCCGATGAAGGCGATGACGGTGCCGCCCATCATGACGTAGTGGAAGTGGGCGACAACAAAGTACGAATCATGCAGGTGCAGGTCGGTCGCCAGGGCGCCCAGGGGCAGGCCCGTGAGCCCGCCGATGGAGAACAGGAAGAGGAAGGACAGGGCGTAGAGCATCGGTGTGTTGATCGCGATGGAGCCCTTGTACAGCGTCGCGATCCAGTTGAACACCTTGATGGCGGTCGGGATGGCGACGAGGAAGGTCAGGGCGCTGAAGATGGTCGAGGCGAGCTCGCCCATCGCGGTGAACATGTGATGCCCCCAGACGATGAACGAGACCGCGGCGATGCCCAGCGAGCTGAAGGCGATGGCGCGGTACCCGAAGATCTGCTTGCGGCAGTGGACGCTGAGCAGCTCGGAGATGATGCCCATGCCCGGGAGGATCATGACGTAGACGACGGGGTGGGAGTAGAACCAGAAGAAGTGCTGGTAGAGGACCGGGTCGCCGCCAAGTCCGGGGTCGAAGATGCCGACCTTGAAGAGTCGCTCGAAGATGAGCAGGAGCAGGGTGATGCCGATGACGGGGGTCGCGAGGACCTGGATGATGCTCGTGGCGTAGATGGCCCAGATGAACAGGGGCATGTCGAACCAGCCCATGCCCGGGGCGCGGAGCTTGTGCGTCGTGACGATGAAGTTCAGCCCCGTGAGGATGGAGCTGAACCCGAGCACGAACGCGGCCAGGACCATCAGCAACACCCGCCAGTGGTCGGCGTCGGTGGTGGTTGAATACGGCGTGTAGAAGGTCCAGCCGGTGTCGACGCCTCCGAGGACGATAGAGGCGATGCCGAAGATCGAGCCCGAGACGTAGATGTACCAGCTGAAGAGGTTGAGACGGGGGAAGGCGACGTCCTTGGCCCCGAGCATGAGCGGGAGGAAGAAGTTGCCCAGGCTGGCGGGGACGGAGGGCACGATGAACATGAAGACCATGATCGCGCCGTGGAGGGTGAAGAGTCGGTTGTAGACCTGGTTGCCGGTGGCGATGGCCTCGCCGTCACCGCCGAAAAGCTGGCCGGTGATGGAGCCGTCGGCGGCGATGCGGACGGGCTCGAGCAGCTCGAGTCGGACCGCGAGCGCGGCAACGCCGCCCAGGAAGAACATGAACAGGACCGCGAAGAGGTACATGACGCCGATCTTTTTGTGATCGACGGTGGTCATCCAGTCCCAGACGGTGCCCATGGCGCCGTACTTGGGGGTGAGGTAGGACCCCTCGTCGTGGTGGTCGAGTTCGTGGGTTGTGTCGACTGTGGTCATGTCAGTATCCAGTCGGGGCGGTCCCCGAGAACGGCTCGGTCAGTCCTCTTCGCCGGCGTCGGTCTCGACCGGCGCGTCCTCGTCGCCCTCGCCCTGTGCGGGCTGCTCGACGTGCACGGAGATGGACTTCATGTACGCGATGATGTTGGAGATTTCCTCGTCCTTGATGACACCCTGGAAGGGGGTCATCTGGTTCGGGTAGCCCTCGGAGATCTTCAGGCCTGGGTTGAGGATGGACTCGCGGATGTAGTTGTCGTCGGCGATCTCCGGGGACGCCTTGTTGAAGCGGCGCTCGGAGCCGTAGAGGTCCTTCCAGGTCGGGCCGATGTTGTTCGAGCCGTCGGCGGAGTGGCACGTGGCGCAGCGGCTCTGGAAGGCGCGCTGCCCGTCGATGACGGGGTCGCCCGAGCTGCCCTGGTTCTCGAGCCAGATCTCGTAGTCGGCCTGGGGCATGACGCGGATGATGGCGGCCATCTCCGAGTGCAGGTCGCCGCAGTACTCGGCGCAGAAGACCCACTGGTCGCGGTAACGCCCCTCGGGGTGGTCGTCCTCGGGTCCGAGCTTGGGGGTGGTGAACCCGTACCCGGTGTAGCGGTTGGGGAAGACGTCGGTCTTCATCCGGTAGTCGGGGATCCAGAACGAGTGGATGACATCGACCGAGACCATGCGGAGGGCGATGTCGGTGTTCTCGGGCAGGGCGTGGATCTTGACGTTGTCGCGACCGCCCAGGGTGGTCATCTCGTTGGACTGGGTGCCGTCGGGGTACTCGACGCTCCAGTCCCAGGTCTGGCCCGTGATGTTGAGTTCGAGGGCGCCCCCAGCGGGGACGACCTTGTCCATGTAGCCCCAGAAACCGAGGAAGAAGATGACGAGCATCGAGGACGAGGGGACCACGGTCCAGAAGATCTCGAGCTTGCTGTTGTGCGCCGGGCTGACCGGGGCGGGCACGCCCGGGCGGCGTCGGTAGATGATGGTCCAGTAGACCATCAGGCCCATGAGCAGGAAGAAGAAGAACATGCTGAACCAGAAGG
>JAJDDH010000118.1 GCA_029260415.1 Phycisphaerales bacterium
TGTCCGAGGCGAAGTACCGCTCCCGCATGAGCTCCTGGAAGGCGGCGACGGTGATTCCGGTGGGGTCGGTGCTGGTCACGGGCGATGGTACGCCCGGGCGGGGCGGGCGATCGGGCGGCGAGGGGTTGGGGGGGCGGGGACGGGGCTTGTCCGGGCGGGGGAGGGGGCTAGTATTGGGGCCCTGCGGAGGAGCCGCAGGGATGGACCGCACCGAGAACCCGGAAGACCTATGCCGACGATCAACCAGCTCATCCGCAAGCCCCGCAAGTCGCCCAAGGTGAAGTCGAAGGTCCGCGACCTCGACCAGTGCCCGCAGCGCCGCGGTGTCTGCTTGAACGTCAAGACCACGACCCCCAAGAAGCCCAACTCCGCGCTGCGGAAGATCGCCCGTGTGCGACTGTCCAACGGCAAGGAGATCACCGCGTACATCGGTGGTGAGGGGCACAACCTGCAGGAGCACTCGATCGTGCTCGTGCGTGGCGGTCGTGTGCGTGACCTTCCCGGTGTGCGTTACCACATCGTCCGCGGCTCGCTCGACACGCTCGGTGTCGATGACCGCAAGCAGGGACGCTCGAAGTACGGCGCCAAGCGCGGCAAGTAAGACAATCAGGTTCGCGCGGGCGTGTGCCCGGGCGAGGCAAGTAATCCCGAGGCGCCAGCCGGCCCGCGGGGTGAACAGACGGCCGTCAGTTGACGGCGGATGAGCCGAAGGAGCACATCATGGCTGGACGAATCACCAACTCAGAAGCACAGCTCCGCCCTGACCCGAAGTTCAACGACAAGGTCCTGGCGAAGTTCATCAACTGCATGATGCAGGACGGCAAGAAGACCGCCGCCGAGCGGATCGTGTACAACGCGCTCGACGAGATCGACGTGAAGCTGGCCAAGGTCGGCGACGTCGAGGAGAAGCCCAAGGACGGCATCGACGTGTTCCGGCGGGCGATCGCGAACGTGATCCCGTACGTCGAGGTGCGGTCCAAGCGTATCGGCGGCGCCAACTACCAGGTGCCGCTGCCCGTCAAGCCCAACCGCCAGCAGTCGCTGGCGTTCCGCTGGATCATCCAGAGCGTGCGGAACGAGAAGGGTCGCCCGACGCACATGAAGCTGGCGGACGAGCTGTTCGCGGCGAGCCGGGGTGAGGGCAAGGCGATGACGACGCGAGATCAGGTCCACCGGATGGCCGAGGCGAACAAGGCGTTCGCGCACTTCGCCCGCTAAGCGTTTCTCTCAACTGAATCACGAACGGGCGGGCTCCATACTGGGGCCCGCCTTTGTTATTCTGGGTTGCAGGGTTTGTGTGCGCCGGTGTCCCACTCATCGTGCATGACGCCCCAGCCCATGCGGTCGGTGACGCCGTGGTGGGGGACGAAGTAGTCGGCGCGCTGCGTGACCTCGGCGCGGAGGCCCAGCTTCTCGGGGACGCGGCTCGACGCCTTGTTGTCGCCCGAGCAGTAGATGCGGACGCGTTGGAGCCCGAGCCCGCCGCGGTCCTGCGGGGTGAGGAGTTTGGAGAGCCAGTGGGCGGTGGACTCGGTGCAGACGCCCTGGTTGCGCCGGTCGGCGCGGACCCAGTAGCCGATCTCGACGCTGGCGGTGTCGCGCCGGAGGTCGTGGAAGCCGGTCCCTCCGAGGAACTCGTCTGAGGTCTTGTCGAAGACGCCGACGCCCACGCCGTCGCTGGTGAAGGGCTTGCGGAGGCGCATGATCTGCTGCGAGACGTAGTTGATGGTTGACGCGATCTCGTGGTGCTCGGTCCGGGCCCAGGGCATCCAGGGCAGGAGCAAGTCGCGGCAGGCGTTGACGGCCTCGAAGACCTGCGGCGCGTCGTCCAGCTCGTAGGGGCGGATGATCAGGCGGGGCGTCTCGACGCGGAGGTTGAGCGCGTCGGGCTCTTTCCAGGCAAAGCCGGCGTCGGGCTGGTGGGTCTCGCTGTGGCAGTGGGTCATAAGCTGGTCTCGGACGGGTGAATGCTGGCTCGGGCTACGATCGGGCGTGGACCCGACCGACCCACTGTACCGGTATCACCGCCAGACGCTCCTTGCGGGTGTCGGCGAGGAGGGCCAGCGCCGCCTTGGCGGGGCTCACGCGATGGTGATCGGTATGGGGGCGCTGGGGTGCCCGGTTGCGGACCTGCTGGCTCGCGCGGGCGTCGGGCGGTTGACGCTGGTGGACCGGGATCTGGTCGAGATGACGAATCTGCAGCGACAATCGCTGTACTGCGAGGACGACGCTCGCAGTGGGCGCCCGAAGGCGGAGGCGGCGCGCCGGCGCCTGGCGGCGGTGAACTCGTCGATCACGGTCGAGGCGGTGACCGCGGACCTTGAGCCCCGGTCGGCGGAGGCGGTGGTGCTCGACGGAGCGACGGGCAGGCCCGACGTGCTCATCGACGGGACGGACAACTACGGGACGCGGTTCCTCGTCAACGACCTGAGCGTGAAGCACGCGATCCCGCTGGTGTACGGCGGGGCGATCAGCACGCGGGGCGTGAGCATGACCGTCCGATCGCCCGAGACGCCCTGCCTGCGGTGCGTGTTCGACCAGCCCGAGAGCGGCGCGGGCGAGACGTGCGACACGGTGGGGGTGCTGGGCCCGGTCGCGGCGATGATCGGGGCGTACCAGGCGAGCGAGGCGATGAAGATCCTGCTCGGGCGCATGGAGATGACGAGCGGGTCGCTGCTGTCGTTCGATCTGTGGTCGATGGAGCGGACGCGGCTGGATCTGAAGGACGCGCGCGACCCGGCGTGCCGGTGCTGCGGGGAGCGGGTGTTCGAGCATCTCGACGCGTCGCGCTCGGCGCGGACGGTCTCGATGTGCGGGCAGGGATCGATGCAGGTCCGCCCGCCCGGGGGCGCTGGGGCGGTGGATCTTGCGGCGCTGGCCAGAGGATTGCAGAACCACGGACGCTTTCTGCTCGAACAGTCGTGCGTGCGGGGCTCGCTGGACGCGGAGCGATCCGAGGATGGCGGGTGTGTGTGCCTGACGGTGTTCTCGGATGGGCGTGCGATTGTGGGCGGCGTGACCGATCCCCAGCGGGCGAGGGGTGTGTACGCTCGGTATGTCGGCGGGTGACCGGGGTGGTCTGACCGAGACGGAGCTGGTGGATGGGCGAGATCGCAAGGATGCTCTGGGCCAACGCGGTTCGGACGCGAGAGATCGGGCTGTCGCTGGCGGAGGAGATCCCGCCCGAGCAGTTTGCGCGGTTGCCCCTGGGCGACGGGCAGCCCGTGTTCATGAGCCACCCGGCGTTCGTGTACGGGCACCTGACGCTGTACCCGGCGCGGGTGCTGAAGATGGCGGGGCTGGAGCCGAGCGGGGCGGCGGCGCCCTACTGGTTCGATGAAATATTCGCCCCGGGCGCCCTGTGCCAGGACGACCCGTTCGGGGAGATCTACCCGGAGAAGGAGCAGCTGATCGTGCAGTTCCGGGTGTCGTTCCGCCAGGCGGCGGAGTTGATCCGGGATGTGGACGACGAGCGGCTGTGCGAGATGCACACGATGAGCCCGGAGCTTGGGTCGACGATCCTGTCGCTGGGGGCCGCGGCGGACTATCTTCTGAACAACCACCCGATGTACCACCTGGGACAGGTCAGCGCCTGGAGGCGTTGCATGGGTCTCGGGTCGGCGGAGTGGACGACCGACGCGTTTCGCACGATGGGATAAGAGGAGAGCATCTCGATGGGACAGACGGCAGAGACGATCACGGGGACCGCCGCGCGGGGCATCGGGCTGGCTGGAATGCTGCTCAAGGACGTAACGCCGGAGATGTTCGCGAGGCTGCCCGTTCAGGACGGCGCCCGGGTCATGACGAACCACCCGGCGTTCGCGCTGGGGCACCTGAGCGTGTACCCGTCGCGGGTGTTCATCCTGGCGGGTCGCGACCCGGAGGAGGTCTCGCTGCCCGATGAGCAGGAGGAGCTGTTCAAGATCGGCGCGGTGTGCGTGGACGATCCCGACGGCGCGATCTATCCGCCGATGGCGGAGGTTGTGCAGGGCTTTCAGAACGGGTACGCGGCGGCGCTGCAGCTGGTCATGGGCCTGGACGACGAGACGCTGGGCGGCCCGCACCAGGGGGGCGAGGCATACCAGAAGATGTTCCCCACGCTGGGCGTGGCGACCAACTTCCTGCTCAACAGCCATCTGATGATGCACCTGGGGCAGGTCAGCGCGTGGCGCCGATTCATGGGGCTGGGCTCGGCGATGTAGATCTACTGCGGGCGTACGAACGGGTTGGTCCGCTTCTCGCGCCCGATGGTGGTGGACGGGCCGTGCCCGGGGTAGACCGTGGTTTCGTCGGGCAGGTCGTACAGGCGCGTGCGGATGGAGTTGGCGAGGGTGTCGAAGTCGCAGCCCGGGAAGTCGGTGCGCCCGATGGAGCCGTTGAAGAGCGCGTCGCCCGCGAGCACCTGGTTGGAGGCGTGGTGCACCAGGCTGACGCTCCCGGGCGAGTGCCCCGGCGTGTGGCGGACCTCCCAGGGTTCGTCGAGCAGATCGAGGGTCTCGTTGTCACGCAGCAGGCGCGAGGGGTCGGGCCCGGTCACGGGCATCCCGGAGAGTGCGCTGAGGTTGAGCATCGGGTCGCTGAGCCAGGCCTCTTCGGCGCTGTGGACCCAGATGGGAACCTCCGGGAACGCGGAGCGGGCCTGGAACAGCCCGGCGATGTGATCGATGTGGCAGTGCGTGAGCACAATGACCAGCGGCTCGAGCGACTCGGACTCGAGGTAATCCAGCAGCGGCTCGGGCTGCATGCCCAGGTCGGCGATCCAGCACGCCTCGCGTCCGCTGGGCGCCTCGTGGCCGGCGTCCGGGCGGCGGACGACGTAGCAGTTGGTCTGGTACCCCCCGAGCGGGAACGCGGTGATCTGCGGGGCGCTGGCGGGAGATTCGGGCACGGTTTGGGCTCCGGCGGACAGGGCTGGGGGTTCAGCGGATAAGATAGGGGGGCGGGCGGGCCCGCTCTCACGGAGGAGGACGCATGGCGGTGGTCATCCGGAACATCGACGAGGCCGAGCGGACCGAGGTCATGATGGACGGCGTCAAGGGCGCGACCATGGCGATCATGGTCGGGCGGGACGACGGCGCCCCGAACTTCGCGGTCCGCCAGTTCGTGGTCGAGGCGGGGGGGCACACGCCCGAGCACCACCACGATTACGAGCACGAGGTGTTCATCATCTCGGGCGAGGGCGACATCCTGCTCGAGGGCGAGCGCCACGCGGTCCGGGGCGGGGACGTGATCTACGTGCCAGCGGACGAGGAGCACCAGTTCCGGGCGAGCGCGGGCGGACCCGGGCTGCGGTTTTTGTGCGCCGTGCCGGTGACGCGGAACTGCGGCGACCCGGTCCCCGCGAGCTGACCATTCTCGAGACCGACCCCCACGAGGCGACGAGATGCCGACCAAGACACGCGGAGCAAGCCATGAGTGAGCAGCAGGGCGGAGCGACCCCGTACTGGACCATCGCGGCGTACGTCGCGGGCGGCGCGATCGCGATGGGCCTGATCGGGCAGGGCGCGCTGGCGGGGAACCTGGAGTTCGTCGCGATCGGGGCGCTCGCGCTGGTGGTGGTCATCGCGACGGCGCCGATCGCGTTCCAGCTCCGGTCCGGGGCGGGGCGGTCACGCCCGAGCAACGCGCTGCGGCGCGAGATCTCGGATCTGAGCGCACAGATCATGCGTCTGAACGAGATGCAGGCGCTGTCGGACGACGCCCGTCGGGTGCTGAACCGGACGCGGGAGCGGGAGCTGCTGCGGAAAGCGATCGAGGAGGACATCGCCAGCGAGGACTGGGACGCGGCGATGGTGCTGGTCAAGGAGCTGGCCGAGCGGTTCGGGTACCGGGTGGACGCCGAGGAGTTCCGCGAGCGGATCGAGACGGCGCGGTTCCAGACGGTGGACCGGCGCGTGATCGAGGCGGTGGGCAGCGTGGACCGGCTGATCACGCAGCTGCGCTGGGAGGAGGCGTTCGGGGAGGCGGGTCGCGTGACGCGTCTGTACCCGGACTCGCCTCGGGTCGAGGGGCTGCGCCACCGGGTGGAGCACGCGCGCTCGCGCTACAAGATGGACCTGGAGCGCCGGTTCCTGCACGCGGCGCAGGGCGAGCAGCACGACGAGGCGCTGGCGCTGGTCAAGGAGCTTGACGCGTACCTGACCGAGGACGAGGCGGAGCCCTTCCGCGAGGTGGCGCGGGGCGTGATCGGCAAAGCGCGGGAGAACCTGGGCGTGCAGTTCAAGCTGGCGGTGCAGGACCGGGACTGGCGGCGGGCGCTGGACGCGGGCGAGCGGGTGCTGGCGGAGTTCCCCAACACGCGGATGGCCGCGGAGATCCGGGACATGATCGACGGGGTGCGGACGCGGGCGGGAGCGTCGGGCTAATCGGTGGTGGCTGACTCTTCCTGATGCTCTGGCGGCCTGCGCCAGGAGTAGACGAGCAGCGCGCCGATGCCGATGAGCAGGAAGAGGTCGGCGACGTTGGAGACGTAGGGCCAGACTTCGGGCGACCCGCTGGGCCAGCGGATTCCGAAGGGGAGCTGCACGCCCGGGAGCGGGTGGATGAAGTCGCGGACGCAGGCGTAGAGCATGCGGTCGTAGAGGTTGCCCAGGCCGCCGGCGATGAGCAGGGCCAGGGCGAGGTGGGCGCCTCTCTCGCGGGCGGTGGTCCAGCGTGCGAAGATGAGCAGGGCGAATGCGAGGGCGCCGACGGTGAAGGCGACGAAGAACCAGCGTTGCCCCGCGCCGATGCCGAAGACCGCGCCGGGGTTGAGCACGAGCGTGAACTCGAGAAGGCTGGGGACCACGACGACGGGGTCGTGGACGGGGATGAGCGTGTCGAGTGAGGTGGCCTCGATAACCTCGCGCCGGTCGATGGGGACGGGGGCGCCCGCGACGCGCTGGAACGCGAGGTGCTTGCTGCCCAGGTCGAGGGCGAGGGCGACGAGCGTCGCGGCGATGAGCAGCGTCCAGGCCCGGGGGCTTCGACCGGCGCGGGCGGTGTCCGGCGGCGTGCGTGTGATGTCGGGGTGGGCGGCGTCCGCGCTCACGCGCGGAACCCGGAGCGGCGCTCGAGCTCACGGGCGGCGTCGATCGAGTGGCGCGCCCAGGGAAGCTCTTCGAGTCGGGTCTTCTTGATCGGCTTGCCGGTGAGCTCGCAGATGCCGAAGGTCTTGTTCTCGATGCGCTGCAGCGCGTCGTCGATCTCAACGATCAGGCGGCGGTCCGCGGCGGCCAGGTCGAGCGAGAGCGACTGGTCGTAGCTCTCGGAGCCCTGCTCGGCGAAGTGCTGGGGCGTGTGGCTGAGGTTGCCCGAGTTGGAGCGGAGGGCGCCGCTCTCCATCTGGGACATGTCGCCGAAGAGCTCGGCGCGCTTGGCGAGCAGGATGGCCTTGAACTTGTCGAGCTCGCGCTTGTTGAAGGGGCTCTTGACCTTTTTGCCAGTGGGCTCGGCGGCCTCGCGCAGGCGGCTGACTTCCGAGGCGCGCCCGGGGCCCGAGGGGATGAGCGGCTTGCGGATGGGGGAGCCGGGGCCCAGGAGTCGGTCGCCCGTGGGTGGGAACTTGGCGACGATCTTCTTGGGCGCGGTCTTCTTGCGGGGGCGGTCCGAGACGATGGTGATGCCCTTGCGGACGGGCTTGCCCGAGGCGTCCTTGGTGGGCGCCTGGCTGGTCTCGGCCTTCTTGGGTGCGGCCTTCTTCGTGGTCTTCTTGGGCGCGGGCTTCTTGGTGGTCGGCTTTTTGGTCGTGGCCTTCTTTGATGAGGGCTTCTTGGCGACCTTCTTCTGGGCGACCTTTTTCCGGGCGGCGGGCTTCTTGGTGGTTTTCTTCTTGGCCGTCTTCTTGGCCGCGGCGACCTTCTTCTTGGAGGGGGTCTTGCGCGCGGGGGCCTTGGTGGTCTTCTTGGCGGCCGGCTTCTTGCGGGTGGTCTTCTTCTTGGCGGAGCGTGCGGCGGACTTCTTCTTCGAGGACGAAGCGGAAGTGGTCTTCTTGGAGGTTTTCTTGGTTGTTGTACGGGTCTTTTTGGCCACGCGTCGGCTCGCCGAGGATGGGACGGAACGCCAGCCGCGCTCGGCGGGCGAGCGCAAGGGCGCCAAGGCTAGGCGTCGGCGCGCGCTATGTCAACGTGAAGCGCCGTGTTGGGGCAGGGTTTGTTCGTGTATCGATAGGGTTAGGGGGCCAGCTCGGGCGCTGCTTCCGGCTCTGGGCTTTCCTCGAACTCCCCGAGGCGCCTGAAGCGGTCGTAGCGGGCCTGGACCAGGTCGTCGGCGGGTTGGGCGCCCAGCTCATCGAGCTGCGCCACGATCCAGTCAGAGAGAGCCTGGGCGGCGCCCGCGGGGTCGCGGTGGGCGGCGCCCGGGGGTTCGGGGACAATCGCGTCGACGATGCTCAGCTTCAGGTTGTCGCGTGCGGTGAGGCGGAGGGCCTTGGCCGCGGCGACGTTGGTCTGCTCGTTGGCCTGCTTCCAGAGG
>JAJDDH010000119.1 GCA_029260415.1 Phycisphaerales bacterium
CGCCCCCGTCGGCGCCTTCACGCCCATCCCCGACCTGCCCGTGCTCAGCGCCAGCTACCTCGACACCGACGCGTCCGACGCCCTCGACTTCAACCTCGCCTCCGTCATCGACCCACTCGCGCCCCTCGCCGCGCCCATCCACCGCTTCTCCATCAACACCACCGCCGTCCACGGCGCCAACCGCCTGCTGCTCTCCTTCGACGACGACGACCCCGTCCACTACGCCTGGTGCTCGACCGCCCCGGGCTCTCCCTCCCCAGTCGGCTTCGGGCCCTACGGCAGCGCGACAAGCAAATCAGAACTCCACGCCGCCGAACTCATCTACCTCCCCACCGCCATCCCCGCATCACCCATCGTCGGGACCGTCGGCGTGCAGATCCCCGTCGCCTCCGAGTCCGACGTCCACCCCTCGCTCGCGCCCAACGTCGACCCGCTCACCGACGCCTTCGACGACGACATCGACGCCCTCGACGCCCAGTGGGGCGCGGGCCTCGCCAGCCACTGGTACATCTCCGTCGATTCCGAAGCCCACAGCTTCCACCCGTTGACCGGCATCAACCTCGACCCGGGCGACATCTACCTCGCCGCCGCCCCCGCGCCGGCGCTCGCTGTCCACCACGCGACGCACCTGGGCCTGCCAGGCGGGACCGACATCGACGCCTTCGAGTTCGTCTGGCTCCCTAACCCGGGCGCCAGCGCCGAGACGCTCGCGCTCATCTTCTCCGTCGACGACGACGACCCCATCACCCCCGCCGACGAGTCCGGCGCGCTCGACCCCACCATGCTCTACGCGTCCTTCCTCGACGGCGCCAGCTTCCCGCTGCTCGCCCACCCCTTCTTTGACGACATCGACGCGGTGACCTCCTGGTCGCGCTCGCTGACCGTCCTCCCGGGCCCCTGCCCGGCGGACCTCGCCCCGCCGTTCGGCGCGCTCGACTTCTCCGATGTCATCGCCTTCCTCACCGCCTTCGCCAACGGTGACCCCGCCGCCGACCTGGCGCCGCCGCCGGGCGTCTTTGACTTCTCCGACGTCATCGCCTTCCTCAGCTCGTTCGCCTCAGGCTGCCCGTGATCTTCGCCCTCTCCCCTGGGGGAGAGAGGGCCGGGGTGAGGGGCACAACTCGCTCAGCGCACAGCGCGCACAACGAATCGCCCGGGAAGACACACCCCGGGCGTTTCTCATGCGCTTGCGAGTGCCCCTACGTCGTCCCGAACAGCCGGTCCCCCGCGTCGCCAAGCCCGGGCATGATGTACCCCTGCTCGTTGAGGCGCTCGTCCAGCGCCGCGGTGTACACCGACACGTCCGGGTGGTCGGCGCGCATCCGCTCCACGCCCTCGGGCGCCGCGACCAGGCAGATCATCCGCAGGTCGCTCGCCCCCGCGTCGCGCAGCATCCGCACCGCCACCGACGCGCTGCCCCCCGTCGCCAGCATCGGATCAACGAGAATCACAGGCCCCGTCGCCAGATCCCGCGGCAGCTTGTTCAGGTACGCCTTGGGCTGCAGCGTCGCCTCGTCCCGCGCCAATCCCAGATGCCCCACCCGCGCCTCGGGCATGATCTCCAGGATGCCATCGATCATCCCCAGCCCCGCCCGCAGCACGGGCACCACCGTGATCTCCCCGCGCACGCGCGAGCCCGCCGTCACCGTCATGGGTGTGCGCACGTCAAACGTCTCGCTCTCGAACGAGCGCGTGACCTCGTACACCATCAGCCCCGCGATCTGCGCCATGTTCGCCCGGAACGCCCGGTGCCCCGTCGTCTCGTCGCGCAGGTGCGTCAGCTTGTGCCGGATCAGCGGGTGGTCAAAGACAACCAGGCTCGGGTGGTCAGGATTCGTTGGGCTCATCCCGCGAGTCTACACCCCCGCGCCCGCAACGGGCGCACATGAAGGCCCGGTCGGTCGCCGGCTCTCGCCGTTGCGCGCCCCGACCGGGCCGATTGGGTTCACCCACCCGGCGTCGTTCTACTCCGTGACGCGGTGCACACGCACCGCCAGCCCGTCCTGGTTCACCTTCGCCCGGACGTCAGCGCCCTTCACAATCACCTGAGCCCGCGTCGCCTCCTCGCCGTCGAGCATGTACGAGGTCTTCTCGTTGGTCGTGATGGTGTGCGCGTTGTCCTCCGCGTCGGTCAGGGTGAACGACGCGCCCATCCCGACCGCGCTGATCGATCCGCTGACCTCCTTCTCCTCGGACAACTCGTACGAGATCGCGGGCGCGTTGCTCGCGATCGCCGCGGCGCCGACCACCGGCGCAAAGCCGCTCAGGGCCAGAACCGTGCCGCTCATTGTCGCGTTCTTCAGATTCATGACGTGTCTCCTGTGCTACGTTGCCCATCCCATACGGGCAACACATGTCAATATGGAGACGCCCCACAATCCCGCGTGAATCGCCGATGAAACTCGTCTCATTCTCCCGCGATCGCCGCTCGCGGCGCGTGGAGCCTGTTTCTGGCCAACAATCACCCGTGAACCACGCACTGACAAACCACGACCGTCTCGCCCTCGACGCCGCCTACGAAGAAGCCTGCGCCGGGCGCGACGAGGGCGGCATCCCCATCGGCAGCGCCCTGATCGACCCCCACGGCGCCATCGTCGCCCGCGGGCACAACCTCCGCGTCCAGACGGGCGACCCCACCGCGCACGCCGAGACCGCCTGCATCCGCAGCGCCGGGCGTCGGCGCGATTGGCACACCCTCACCCTCGCCTCCACCCTCTCCCCCTGCGCCATGTGCACCGGGACCGCGATCCTCCACCGCATCCCCCGCGTCGTCATCGGTGAGCACGAGACGTATACGGGCCGAGAGGACTGGCTCGCCGCCGAGGGCGTGCAGATCGTCCTCGCGGAAGACCCACGCTGCGTCGATCTCATGCGCACGTTCATCGCGCAGCGCCCGGACCTCTGGAACGAGGACATCGGGATCCCCCCCGAATCCGCGTAACGCCCCAAGAGGGCAGCCAAATGCGGGCGACAGGAATCGAACCTGCAAGGGGTTGCCCCCACGGGAACCTAAATCCCGCGCGTCTGCCAGTTCCGCCACACCCGCGAACACCGCATCTTACCTCATCCAGCCCCAATCGCCGATATCTCCCTGAATTCACCCGCTCCCCAGCAGGTATGATGCCCCTGCGGACCCCGCCGGGCGTCCCACACACGCCCCTCCACGGAAGGAAGGCGACATGCGCAGACGCGAACGCACGGCCCTCAACCTCACCCCTCTCTGCCTGCGCCTCCCCCTCGCGCTCATCTTCGTCTGGGCCGGGCTCAACAAGATCGTCACCGAATCCCAGGTCTCGCCCGACCAGGCCATCGTCCTCCAGGCCCACGGCGTCGCCATCCCCAACGCCCCGACCCCCCCAGCGCCCGCAGAGACACCACCCCCCGCGCAGGACGAGCCGGGCGATGACCTCCCCGAAACCCCCGCGCCCGACCCAACCTCCGACACCCCCGCCGCCCCGCTGCCCGACCCCGCAGCCGACCCAGCCGACACCATCGAGGACACGATCGATGACGTCATCGACGACGCGGCGGACGACGTCATCGACGACACCGACACGCCAGACACGCAGACCGTGCAGTCGCACGCGCCACGCATCCTCCTCGTGCAGGACGGCGCCGCCGACCCCGACACCTACACCGTCCGCAGCGTCTACCAGCTCGTGCTCGTCATGGACCAGCGCGCCAACCCCGAGTCCCGCGCGGACGGCTCCCCCGCGACCCCGACCTGGCCCCAGGCCCTCGCCGCAAAGCCCTGGACCAAGGTCCTCGCCTGGGCCGTCGCGATCACCGAGGTCTTCGCGGGATTCTTCCTGCTCATCGGGCTCATCACCCGCCTCTCCGCCCTCGCCCTCTCGGGCGTCATGGTCGGCGCCGTCTGGCTCACCACCCTCGCCCCCGCGATCGAAACCGGGAACACCTTCCTCGGCTTCCTCCCCAACGAGCCCTTCCTCTCCTTCTTCTGGAAGGACCCCTTCTTCCAGCTCATCTGCCTCATGGCCTGCCTGGCCCTCTTCTTCTCGGGCTCCGGGACCCTCGCCCTCGATCGCGCCATCTTCGGCTCCTCAAGAGGCGACGACTGGGACGACGATGATGACGACGCCCGCGACCGATCCTCCTTCGACCGGGCGCCGTAGAGACCACGATGCCCCAGCCCACACGATCCAGCGACGCCCCCACGCCTGACCGGATCGAACCCGCGCCCCTCCCGGTCCAGGCGGAGATCACCCCGCGCATCCCCGAGGTCGCGGACGCCTCGCCCGCGTGGGTCCGCAACGTGCTGCCCACCGCGATCTCGCTCACGATCCACGTCTCGCTGCTGGGCGCCATCCTCTACATCAGCGCCACCACCCCCCAGCTCGACGACGACCGCGCCCCGCTCAGCGAGATCTCCCTCGCCCCCGCGATCGCCAACCCCCGCCCCACCACCCCGCTGCAGCGCCCACCCGTTCAGCCCGCGGGCGACCCGCAGCCGACCACCGACCCCGCCTCGCGCCCGCCACCCATGGCCCTGCCCGAGCCGGCGCGCGTCACCGAGCTCGTCGGCCTGGCCAACTCCCTCGAGGTCGAAGCACCCAACCTGATCTCGTCCATCGGCGCAGTCAACGGCTCGGGCGCCATCGACGCCATCGCCGGCGTGGGCGCCTCCGACCAGTCCTACGCCTCCTTCGCGGGCCTCCGCTCCCAGGCCGCGTCGCGCATCGTCTACGTCGTCGATGGCTCGGGCGCCATGGCCTCCTCCTTCTCCTTCGTCAAAGACCAGCTCAAACGCTCCATCGACCGCCTCTCACCCACCCAGCACTTCCAGATCGTCCTGTTCGGCGACAACAAGGACCGCCCCGAGGGCACCCCCCCCTTCCGCGTGCTCACCCCCAAGGGCTCCACGCCCACACTCGTGCGCGCCACGCCCGCCAACCAGCAGGCCGTCGCCAACTGGATCGACGCCGCCCTCCCGGGCGGGCGCTCCAACCCCGCCGACGGCCTCCGCGCCGCCTTCGAGTTCAACCCCGACCTCATCTTCC
>JAJDDH010000120.1 GCA_029260415.1 Phycisphaerales bacterium
GCGCTCGCGCAGCACGAGAGCGCCCCGCTCGCGGGCTGGCAGGTCATCCACCAGACGGGCGCCGACGCCAGCCCCGAGATCGCGCCCACCTACGAGCGCAGCGGCGTCCACGCCCGGGTCAGCGAGTACCTCGACGACATGGCCAGCGCCTGGGGCGGCGCGGACCTGGCCCTGGCCCGCGCCGGCGCCGGGGCGGTGGGGGAGGCCTGGGCCAGCCAGACCCCCTGCGCCTTCCTGCCCTACCCGTATCACAAGGACCAGCACCAGACGATGAACGCGGCGCCCCTGGTCGACGCGGGCGGGGCGGCGCTCATCGAGGACCGCATCAACGCGTCCGCCACGCTTGAGCTCGGGCTGGCGCCCCTGCGCGAGCTGCTGACCTCAGAGCCAAAGCGCGCCGCGATGCGACAGGCCCTCCACACCCTGGGCCCCGCCGACGGCGCCCGGCGCGTCGCGTCGCTCATCCTCAACTCGCGGTAACCCCGCCCCCCGAACGCCTTACCGGACCGGGCGCCCGCGCAACCCCACCCCCTGCCCGCGCCACGCCCCGCTTTGCCCGTGCCCCGGGCGTTCCCGCGTGCGGCCAGCCCGCGAGGGTGTAGAATCAAACGTATGGAGGCGAAACGCCAGGAAGGGATTCCGACCCGCTGTGTCATGCTCGCTGAGCGCGGCACGAGCCCTCCCCCCGCCCTGCTCGAGGCCCTCCGCCGGCACGCCATCGAGCCCCTCCGCTGCGAGAGCCCGTTCATCGCCTTCGCCCGCCTGTGCGAGTTCGGCGCCAAGAGCCCGGACGCGCCCGTCGCCCTGCTGCTCGTCCAGCCCGAGCGCCTGCCCGAGGGGGAGGCCCTGCGGACCGCCAGCGAGCGCTACACCCCGGGCGTCACCTGCTGGGTGTACGACGAGACGAGCCGCCCCCGCCTCCGCGCGGCAGCGCCCCTGCGAACCCGCGTCGAGACGCCAGCCCGCCACGAGCCCGCGGGCCAGGCCCGCCTGTCCAAGCCAGCGCCCCCCGCCCGTCCGAGGCCCGCCCCGCGCCTGCGCCTGGTCGAGGCCGACGCGCCGGACCTGGGCATCGTGGACCCGGGTCAGGACCTGACCCAAGGCGCGAACCAGGGCGCCCCCGCCAGCGTTGGACCCAACACGGGCGCCCCCACATCCCCGCGATCCATCCTCACCGACGACGAGCTGGAAATGCTCATGGCCCCCGAACTCCCCGACGACTGATCGGGACCGTTCACGCACACACGGAGATCTGATGAGCGGCGTCTCGGCACGCAACGACATGACAGGCCACCCGGGCGACGGCGACCACTCGCCCGCCCAGGGCGATCTGCGCGTCATCCTCGTCGGACGCACCGGGCTCGACCAGACCCTCCGGCGCGACCGACGCATCGAGGTCATCCGCGCCCGCACCCCCATGGACGCCATCGGCGAGCTCTCCGACCCCATCGACTCCGACACGCCCGCACGCACCATCGTGATCATGGCGCCCGACAGCGAGCCCGCGCCCGACGAGCTGCCCGGGTTCGTCCATGGCCTGCGCATCGTGGACCCGAGCGTGCGCGTCGCGCGCGTTGGGGGTGACGGCGGCGCGCCCTACAACGCGGTCGTCCACCAGGGCGCCGATGCGGATGACCTGCGCCTCGTCTTCGACGAGTCACTCGCTCCGCCCACCGCTGCTGTTCCTCAGGCGGATCTCGATGAGCCCGCCTCCGACGACGCGGACATCGACGAGGCGCCCGCGCCCGCGTTCGACCTCACGACCGACCTGGCCCCGCTGGAGATGATCACGCGCGGGCGTGACCCGCTCGACGCCTGCCTGGGTCTCATCCGCCAGCGACTCGGGCGGACCGATGTCCGCTACGTGCCCGTTGAGGCGGGAGCCACCCACGGCAACCCCCGCGCCGGGTGCGCCGAGGTCCGCCTGGGCGCCACACTGGTTGGCCTGCTCGTGCTCGAGGGCCCCGCGCCCGCCGACAGCGAGCTCGAAGCGCTCACTAAGCACGCCCGCTGGCTGGGCGCGTGGATCCGCCTCAGCGAGCAGCAGCGCGCCCTCCGCCTGGGCGCCTTCACCGACTCGCTCACGGGCGCCTGGAACCGGCGCTACTTCGAGCGGTACGGCGCCGCCGCCATCGAGCAGGCCCGCGCCGCCCGACAGACCCTGACCGTGCTGTACTTCGACATCGACGACTTCAAGCAGTACAACGACCGCTACGGCTACGAGGCCGGCGACGAGATCCTCACCGAGACCGTCCGCATGATGCGCAGCGTCGTCCGCCCGTCGGACCGGGTCTGCCGCATCGGGGGCGACGAGTTTGCAGTGATCTTCTTCGAGCCCCAGGGCCCGCGCCGCCCCGACTCCCAGCCCCCCGAGTCGATCTACGACATCGCCAAGCGCTTCCAGCGCCAGATCTGCGGCGCCAGCTTCCCCAAGCTCGGCGGGCAGGCCCAGGACACCCTGACCATCTCAGGCGGGCTGGCGACCTACCCGTGGGACGGCGTGGACGCCGACGCGCTCCGCAAGCGGGCGTCCGAGCTCGCCGTCGAGTCCAAGCGCCAGGGCAAGAACGTCATCACGCTGGGCCCGGGCGCCGAACGCGTCTGCTCGCGTCCTGATCAGACCTGACCCAGACCTGACCCCCGTCCCCTCGTAGCCCCGGGCTAGGCTACCGCCATGCCCGCTCCCCCCAAGACCTCGCTCTCGTGCGACCTGATCGCCCTGGTTCTGGACGGCACGCTGCTCCGCGCCGACGGCACCGTCTCGCCCTACAGCATCGAGACCATCGCCCGCGCCCGCGAGGCGGGCATCGACGTCATCGTCTGCACCGGTCGCGGGTACGTCGAGTGCCGCCACGTGCTCGAGTGGATCGCGCAGACCGACGCCGTCATCGTCGCGGGCGGGTCGATCACCGCGTGCGGCAGCACGGGCCAGACGCTCCACCGCTTCCCCATGCACCCGAGCCTCGTCTCGATCGTCGTGGACACGCTGCACGAGCACGCGCAGGCCGCGATGGTGCTCAAGGACCCCTCCGCGGCTGGCTACGACTACCTCGTGCTCGGGGGCGAGGGCGAGCACCCGATCGACCCCGTCACGAGCTGGTGGTTCGAGGAGCTGGGCGTGACCGCCCGCTTTGCCCGCACGCTCGACGAGGACGAGCACCCCGAGCAGACCGTCCGCGTCGGGCTGTGCACCGACGAGCACGCGTCCCGCCCGATCGCCCTGGCCCTGCGCGAGGCGCTGCCCGAGACCGCCGTGCTGCACGACTTTCCCGCGATCGTCAAGCGCCACGCGGAGAGCGGGGAGTCGCGGAGCGTGAACATCGTCGAGGTCTTCGACGGGCGCGCGAGCAAGTGGGGGGCCATCGAGCGCCTCGCGGGCGAGCGGGGCGTGGACCCGGCCCGCGTCGTCGCCATCGGCGACGAGGTCAACGACGTCTCCATGATCCGGGGCGCCGGCTGCGGCATCGCCATGGGCAACGCCACCGCCAGCGTCCGGGAGATCGCCGACCGCCACACCGAGCCCAACACCGACGACGGCGCCGCCCCGCGCCATCGACCGCATCCTCGCGGGCCAGTGGTGACCGCGTGCAGACCCTGACCCAGATCAAGGCCATGCTCGAGGAGCGCGGGCTGTCCCCGAAGAAAGCCCTGGGCCAGAACTTCCTCATCGACCACAACCTCATCGCCCGCCTCGTGGACGTCGCGGGCGTGGGCGCGGGCGACCTCGTGCTCGAGGTCGGGCCCGGCACGGGC
>JAJDDH010000121.1 GCA_029260415.1 Phycisphaerales bacterium
CAGATCGAGGGCGCCGCGGCGGAGGGCGGGCGATCGCCCAGCGTCTGGGACACGTTCTGCCAAGAGGCGGGGCGGGTCTTCAACGGGCACACGGGCGATGTCGCGTGCGATCACTACCACCGGGTGGAAGAGGACGCGGACCTGATCGCGGGCCTGGGTGTCAAGGCGTACCGCCTCTCGGTCTCGTGGCCGCGGGTGCTGCCCGACGTCACGGGAAGGGTCAACGAGGCGGGGCTGGCGTACTACGACCGGCTGGTGGACGCGCTGCTGGCCCGCGGCGTGCAGCCCTGGATCACGCCGTACCACTGGGACCACCCCGCGGCGATGCAGGAGCGCGGGGGCTGGCTCAACCGGGAGTCCGCGGACTGGTTCGCTGAGTACACGGCGGTGATCGTGGACCGCCTCTCCGATCGCGTGCGCCACTGGATGACGCTCAACGAGCCGCAGATCTTCATCGGTCTGGGCCATGTGATGGGGGATCACGCGCCGGGTCTGAAACTCTCCCGCAAGGAGTCCCTGCTCGCCTCGCACCACGCGCTGCTGGCTCACGGCAAGGGCGTTCAGGCGATCCGTGCCCATGCCAGGTCCGATTCGGTCGTCGGGTGGGCGCCCGTCGGGGACGTGGTTGTGCCCGTTGATGACAGGCCCGAGTCCGTCGAGGCGGCCCGGGCGCTGATGTTCCGAGTCCGCGAGCCAGAGGGCAACTGGGCGTTCAACAACGCGTGGTTCGCCGACCCGGTCGTGCTGGGGCACTACCCCGAGGACGCGCTCAGGCAGTTCGGGAGCGACGCCCCCGAGGTCCGCGAAGGCGACCTGGATCAGATCAGGCAGCCGATCGATTTCTACGGCATGAACACGTACTCGGCGCTGCACGCGCGGATGGGCGCGGACGGTCCAGAGGTGGTTGACTTTGAGCCGGGCACGGCGCGGACCGCGTTCGGGTGGGCGGTCGTTCCCGAGGCGATGTACTGGGGGCCAAGGTTTCTGAGCGAGCGGTACAGGCTGCCGCTGTACGTCACGGAGAACGGGCTGGCTTCGATGGACTGGGTCGGGCTCGACGGGGCGGTGAACGACCCGGGGCGGATCGACTTCCTGTCAAGGTACATCTCGCAGTTGGAGCGAGCGATCGCGGACGGGGTCGATGTCCGGGGCTATTTCCAGTGGTCCATCATGGACAACTTCGAGTGGGCCGAGGGCTACAAGATGCGGTTCGGGCTCGTGCACGTGGACTACCAGACGCTCGAGCGGACGCCCAAGGCGTCGTACGGGTGGTACCGGGAGATGATCGCCCGGGGCGGGGTGGCGATGCCGGGCTCGCCCTGAGGGGATCCGAGGGGGCAAGCGGAACAGTTCCGGATGGGATCGGCTGCCAAACAGGGCCCGATCGGAGCGTCACAGCGTTGGCGCACGCTCTGCGGCGTGCCGTGCTGGCGGCGTCCTGAGCCCCATCGATCGCCCTGAGAACACGGATTCTCGGCGATACGGGCGATAAGAAATCTCCCAGGGAATCAGAAAGAGAGTGTTTGGCCCCCTGGCGAGGTTCTGGTACGATCCCGGAACAGTTACGATCACCGCGTCCTCGTCTGGACGCTCAGCCACTGAGGGAGATCTCACCATGATCCGTTGCAACTTCCGTCCCGCTCAAGGGGTGCTCGCGCTGGGTTGTGTCGCCGCGATGACGTTCGGCGCCAACGCCCAGAACCTGCTCGCCAACCCCAGCCTCGAGATCGACGGGCCCGGCTTTGTCGTCTTCGAGGACTGGATTCAGTTCAACAACGTCTTCCAGGACGAGAGCGTCGAGGTCCTCGCCCACGAGGGCCTGCAGAGCGCCAAGATGTTCGGCCAGTTCACCCCCGAGGGCCAGAGCGACAACGGCCTCCAGCAGGTCGTCCCCGTCATCGGTGGGGACACCTACACCCTCACCGGCTGGACCTTTGTCCCCTCGGGCGACGCGATCGTTGCGCTCGATCCCATGGGCAGCGCCGGCGGCGGCGCCTACGGGCACCTCGCCCTGGGCATCATCGACTTCCTCGACGCGGGCGGCCTCGTCATCGGGGGCTCGAGCGTTGAGGTTCAGGTCCACGAGAGCGGCGTGACCGCGACCGATCAGTGGGTTGAGTTCTCCGTGGCCGGGACGGCTCCGGCCAACGCGATGGACGCGCAGGTCACCCTGCTGCTCATCCAGTGGGACCTGGCCCCGGGCGCCATCTTCTGGGACGACATGAGTCTTGAGGCGGGCGCGGGCGAGCCCCAGCCCTGCAACCCGGCCGACCTGGCTGAGCCGTTCGGCGTGCTCAACTTCTCTGATGTGATCGCGTTCCTGGGCTTCTTCGGTGCCGGCTGCGACTGATCATCTCTCGGGTCCAACCCCAAACGCGGGCGCTCGCGCTGAGGGCGTCCGGTGATATCTCCCATTTGAATCGCCATGGAGAGTCCTTGACGGGCTCTCCATGGTTTTTTCATGGCCTTGCTGGGAAGCCCGCCCGGCGCATCACGGCGGAGGCGTTCAGCCCTTGACCGCGCCCGCCGTGAGCCCGGAGATGAACTCCTTCTGCAGCAGCATGAAGAGCATCGCGGGGGGCAGGACGGAGACGACGGTGCCGGCCATGAGCAGCCCGTAGTCCTGGCGGTAGACGCCCTTGAGCTGCGAGACCGCGACCGAGAGCGGGAACTTGTCGGACGACTGCAGCACGACCTGGGGCCAGACGAAGTTGTTCCATGTCGCCAGGAACGTGATGAGCATAAAGGCGCCGACCATCGGGCGGACGAGCGGGAGCACGACGGAGAAGAAGATGCCGATCTCGGAGCAGCCGTCGATGCGGGCGGCCTCGATCAGGTCCTTGGGGACGGACTGAATCGTCGCCTGGCGGAAGAGGAAGACGCCGAAGGCGGGGGCGATGGCGGGGAGGATCAGCCCGGTGAAGGTGTTGAGCAGGCCCAGCTCGTAGAGGAGCTGGTAGGTGGGCGCGAGCAGGAGGGGGGGCGGGATGATCAGGGCCGCGAGGACGGCGGTCGTGATCACCTTGCGCCCGGTGAATCGAAGACGGGCCAGCGCGTACCCGCCCGCGGCGCTGCAGAGCGTGGCGAGCAGCGCGGTGGTGGACGAGAGGAAGATCGAGTTGAGCAGCGCCCGTCCGATGCCCAGCTCGAAGAACAGGCGCGAATAGTTCGACAGCGTCAGTCGATCCCAGGCGATCGACCCGTTGGCCTCGTCGATCGGCAGGAACATCGAGCTGAAGAAATCGTCGGTGTTCTTGAGCGAGGCGATCACCAGCCAGACGAACGGGACGAGCGTGAGCAGCGCCAGCGGGATCAGGGCCAGGTGCGCGGCGAGGGCGGTGAGCGTGTTGGCGCGTTTCTGGCCCATCTACGCCTCCGTCCTGGCCAGGCGGGCCTGGACGACAGCG
>JAJDDH010000122.1 GCA_029260415.1 Phycisphaerales bacterium
GCCCTTCGAGGACGCGCCGTTCGGCATCATCGGGCTCGAGACCGCGCTGCCCCTCTACGCCGAGGCGCTCGTCGCCTCTGGCGCCATCGACTGGCCCCGCCTGATCGCCCTGCTCACCATCGAGCCCGCCCGCCTGTGCAACGTCGACCAGAAGGGCCTGGGCCAGCTTCGAGAGGGCGGACCGGCGGACCTGACCCTCATCGACCCCGACCTCGAGTGGACCATCGGGACCGACGACCTGCGAGGGATGTCCGTGAACACGCCCTTCCTCGGGCGCACCGTCCGGGGGCGGTCCCAGACCACGATCGTCGCCGGGTCCGTGACGCACACGACTGGTTCGCGGGCGCCGGTGATCGCATGAACGCGGGCGTCACGTCTCCCTGGCGGACCAAGGAGCTGTACATCGCGATCCTCGCGGTGCTCGCGATCATCACCCACCTCTTCCTCCGACTCGAGTTCGAGCCGACAAGCGTCCCGGCGCGTCTCCCGCTCTGGGTCGCGCTGGTTGGGGGCGGCGCCCCGCTCGTGCTGGACCTGCTGCTCAAGGCGGTGCGCCGCCAGTTCGGGTCCGACCTGCTCGCGGGGATCTCGATCGTCACCTCGGTCATCCTCGAGGAGTACCTCGCGGGCACGCTCGTCGTCCTCATGCTCTCAGGCGGAGAAACCCTCGAGGCGATGGCCGTAGAGAACGCCCGATCCGTGCTCCGCGCCCTGGCCAAGCGGGTGCCGACCGTCGCGCACGTGCGCCGCAACGGGCGCGTCGAGGACATCCCCATCGACGAGGTCCGCGTGGACGACCTGGTCGTGATCCACCCCCACGAGACCTGCCCCGTCGACGGTGAGGTCACCAGCGGGCACGGCGTCATGGACGAGTCCTACCTCACGGGCGAGCCCTACATGCGCTCCAAGGCCCCGGGCTCCGAGGTCATGTCCGGCGCCATCAACGGCGAGTCCGCCCTGACCATCCGCGCCGCCCGCGCCGCCGAGGATTCCCGCTACGCCAAGATCATGCAGGTCATGCGCGAGAGCGAGCAGCGCCGCCCCCGCATGCGCCGCATGGGCGACACGCTGGGCGCGTACTACACCCCGCTGGCAGTCGCCATCGCCCTGCTCGCCTGGGGGATCTCGGGCGATCCCGTCCGCTTCCTCGCGGTCCTGGTCGTCGCGACGCCCTGCCCCCTGCTCATCGCGATCCCCACCGCCATCATCGGGTCGATCTCCCTCTGCGCCCGGCGCGGCGTCATTATCAAGGACCCCGCCACCCTCGAGACCATCGACACCTGCCGCACCATCATCTTCGACAAGACGGGCACCCTGACCTACGGCAAGCCCAGCGTGACCGAGATCATCCCGGGCGAGGGCTTCGACGCCGAGCAGGTGCTCTCTCTGACCGCCGATCTGGAGCGGTACTCCAAGCACCCGCTGGCGGGCGCGATCGTGCGCGAGGCCAACACCAAACGCCTGGCGTCGCACGAGCCCGCCGAGATCTCTGAACGCCCGGGCGAGGGCTTGCGGGGCATCGTCGAGGGGTGCGAGGTGCTCGTCACCGGGCGCAGCAAGCTCGAGCGGAACCGCCCGGAGCTGGCCGCCCAGCTCCCCCCGCTCGCGGGCGGGCTCGAGTGCGTCGTGCTCATCGATGGCGCCCTCGGCGCGACCATCCGCTTCCGCGACGAGCCCCGGGCCGACGGCGCCGCCTTCATCGCCCACCTCACCCGCAAGCACCGCTTCAAGAAGGTCATGCTTGTCTCGGGCGACCGCGAGAGCGAGGCCCGCTATCTGGCGCAGAAGGTCGGCATCCCCGAGGTCCTCGCCGAGCAATCCCCCGAGCAGAAGGTCGAGATCGTCCGGAACGAGACCGAGCTGGCCCGCACCTGCTTCGTGGGCGACGGCATCAACGACGCCCCCGCCCTGGCCCTGGCGACCGTGGGCATCGCCTTCGGGCAGGCCAGCGACATCACGACCGAGGCCGCGGGTGTGGTCGTGCTGGACAACGCGCTCGAGCGGGTGGACGAGTTCTTCCACATCTCCGCCCGGATGCGCCGGATCGCGCTCCAGAGCGCCCTGGGCGGGATGGCCCTGAGCGTGGTCGGGATGGTGCTGGCGTCGATGGGGTATCTGCCCCCGGTCGCCGGGGCCATCGCCCAGGAGATCATCGACGTCTTCGCGGTGCTCAACGCCGTCCGCGCCGCGGCGCCCCCTTCAACCCTCTCGGACATCCGCGACTGACCCCTCCCGAGCCCGCCTACCGTTGCCCGGACGGATCCACACCCCCGTCAGCACAGGAGATCATCGCATGGCCATCCGCGTGGGAATCAACGGCTTCGGACGCATCGGACGCCTCGTCTACCGCCTCGCCGCGGACCGGGGCGACTTCGAAATCAACCTCATCAACGACCTCGTGCCCGCGGACAACCTGGCGTACCTGCTCAAGTACGACACCATGCACGGTCGTTTCCTGGTGGGCGGCAAGCCCGCCGACGTCAGCGCAACGGAGAACTCCTTCTCCGTCAACGGCAAGACGACCAAGACCTCCGCCGTTCGCGACCCCGCCGAGCTGCCCTGGGGCGAGCACAACGTCGACTACGTCCTCGAGTCCACGGGTCTGTTCACCGCGGCCGACGCGGCCCAGAAGCACATCGACAACAACGGGTGCAAGCGGGTCCTGATCTCCGCCCCCACCAAGACCCCCGACCAGGTGAACACCTTCGCCTACAAGGTCAACCACGAGCTCTACGACCCGAGCAAGGACACCATCCTCTCCAACGCCAGCTGCACGACCAACTGCCTGGCGCCCGTTGCCAAGGTCATCAACGACGAGTTCGGGCTCGACGAGGGCCTCATGACCACCATCCACGCCGCGACCGCGACCCAGCCCACACAGGACGGCCCGTCCAAGAAGGACTGGCGCGGCGGACGCAACGCCTACCAGAACATCATCCCCGCGAGCACGGGAGCGGCCAAGGCCGTCGCCCTGTGCATCCCCGAGATCAAGGGCAAGCTCACGGGCATGGCCTTCCGCGTGCCCACGGCGGATGTCTCCTGCGTGGACCTGACCTTCCGCACGAGCAAGTCCACGAGCCTCAAGGACATCAACGCCGCGATGAAGGCCGCCAGCCAGGGCTCGATGAAGGGCGTGCTGGGCTACACCGAGGAGCAGATCGTCAGCTCCGACTTCATCGGTGATCCGCACAGCTCGATCTTCGACGCCGAGGCGGGCATCGAGCTCAACGATCGCTTCTTTAAGATCGTCACCTGGTACGACAACGAGGCCGGATACGCCAACCGCTGCGTCGACATGCTTGCGATGATGGCCAAGCGCGACGGCGCCTCCTGACACCTGCCACAGCATTCACCCCGACGCCCGGCCCACTCGGCCGGGCGTTTTTTCGTGCGCAGCGCCAGCCCCGCTTTTTGCCAGACGCGTCGCCATCGATCACGCAGGCCCCTTTCCACACCCCGGACGCCCTTCACTCCGGAGAATCCGGACCGCCCCCCTCCCAGGACCCGTCTAAGACCGGAACATTTCCGAGAACATCGTCACAAGCGTTCTATTTATCTTGAATCAACGTTTTTCTTGGCCAGACTTCCGTAACTGTTACTATTCTCGAAGGACTTCCTGATCCCCATTGCGTCCCTGCCCCTGATTCGAAACGAGAGAGAAAGAGAGACAGACATGACCTGCGCAAGAAACACCGTGTTCGCCCTTTCCGCCGCCACGCTCCTGACAGGGGCGGCCTCGGCCAATGTCCTACAGAACGCCGGCTTCGAAGCCGGGACCGGCGCTGACGCGGCGGACTGGGCCGAGATCGTTGGCGGACCGTCCGGTTCCGTGGGCCGCAGTTCGCTGATGCCCAACACCGGCGCCTTCAGCGCCTACATGCAGTTTGACCACATCAACAACCCCACCGCCGGCGGCGCGTACTTCATCGAGCAGGTGCAGCCCGTGGGCAGCATCGACCCCTCCTTGAACTACGACCTCTCCTTCTTCGCCAAGATGGACTCGATGGACTTCACCGGCATGGACGCGTTCGTCCAGATCCTGTGGCTCGACCAGGACGCCAGCAATGGCGGCGGCGTTCAGGGCGAGATGCTGACCTCGCTCGTCGGCCTGGGCATCGGCACCGAGTACCAGCAGTTCAGCTTCGACGGTATGGATGTGCCTGATGGAGCCGACTCGTTCCTGCTCCGCTTCCAGCTCTCCGCGGGCGCCGTCGATAACATCGCCAACGGCCTGTACATCGATGACGCGTCTCTCACAGCGGTCCCCGCCCCGGCCTCCGCCGCGCTGCTCGCGCTCGGCGCTCTGACCGGCGCACGCCGCCGTCGATAAGTACTGAACTCGATTCGCGGCGAGGGCATGCCCCCAAATGATGGCTCAGCCCGATTGATCAACCAACGCCCGCGCACGCGTCGCGTGGTCATCGATCGCATCAACGCCGACCGGATCACCATTCACGTACGCTTCCACAGCGCCCTCGATCAGTTCGAGGGCGCTGTCAATTTCGTCCGACGCCCGCTCGAGCAAGGTCATCCGCTGCGCGGCCCCGTCGGCGTCACCGGGCTCGATGCCCCCCTCCCGATCCAGCACGATGACGTCCTCGATCGACGCGATCGATTTGCGCGCCCGCCACGCGAGCTGCCCCGCGTCGATCCGCTCGGTTCTCAGCCGCTCGATCCGCCCCGCCCGGGTGCGGGTCCGGCGCGTCTCACGCAGATCCGAAACGATCAGCTCGATCGCATCGAGGGTTCGGGCGTGCAGCTCAACCGCCTCGCTCTGGCGGAGATCCAGGCGCTGTTCCAGGCTTCCAGGCTCCCGCCGGGCGACCTCGTGGTAGATCGAGCCGCACCCCGCCAGCCCCAAGAGAACCCCGAGCAGGACAAGGGCTGGCAGACGTCGTTTGGCTTGGTGGTGCATGGCGCTGGCCCTCACGGGCGCCTCCTCTGTATGCTCATGGATCGATCAGCGGCCAGGCCAGCCTATCAGGGACCGGGCCGCGGATCAGGGGTTCTTGTCAGGGTCAGGGGGAGTCGGCATGGTGTCAGCATCCGGGGTTCGTTTCACGCTCGGGGCGGCGCTTGCCGCGCTCATGGTCTTCGCATCGGTCTCGGCCCGCGCCAACGAGACCGACCAGTTCTCGCTCCCACCAGACCGACCGTTCGCGGACCTGGGACCCTACATGGAATCGATCCACTGCGAGATCCTGACCCGCGTGGTTGACGATCTCAACGACGAGCTCCGACAGGCGTACCGCGGCGTCCGCAACCAGCGGGTCAGCCAGCTCACGTCGCCCGGGACCGTTGCCGACCGGGTCCGCAACGAGTTCGCCCCGGGCTTTATCGAGACCATGAACCTTGAGAACGCGCTCCGAACGCGGAGCGCCAGGCGCGCGTACCCGGACCAGATCACCGCCCACCGAACGCTCGGCTGGATCTACGCATGGGCCCACCTGCCCATCGACCCCCGCCGCCTCGTGATGCTCTTCCAGTCGTCAACCATCAATGTCCACGGCGCCTACATGGGCACCGACAAGATCGCCCACTTCCACGATCTCGGGCACATCTACTACCGGAGCTACCTCGCCCGCCTCGACGGCGGCATGTCCCCCGACGAGGCCCGAGACTGGGTCGTCGGCTTCTATTCCAGAGGCCCGCTCTCCGAGTCGTTCACCATCGGCGCCATCGCGACAGGCGTCGTCTCCAACGCCGACCTGGCCTCCAACTACGCGGGCATGCTCTTCTACCAGAACCTGACCGAGCCCATCCAGATCAGCGGCGACACGCTCCCTCCCATGCTCGAACTCCACGAGGGCTACTGGCGACTCGCCTACCACGTCCGCCCCGAGTCCGGCTTCCTCCGCTCCTTCCTCACCGATCACTGCAACGAGGCGCTCAACCCGTGCGTCTACGAGATCGGCATGCGCGGCCCGATCCGCAAGAACCTGCGGAAAAACTCCGACGACATCCTCACCGTCTACGCCGATGAGAACGGCAACACCCGCTCGCCAGAGTGGTTCCGCGAGAAGGCCGTCGAGCTCCGCACCTTCCACGGCCAGGACTACGGCGCCGTGATCCGTGAGGACGTCATGTTCTCGATCGGCGATGTCTGCGACTTCACCCACCACACGACCGGCGCCCCCGCCATCGCACCGCCAGCCGAGCGTGAGACCGCTCCCGGGGCGCTGCCGCGCAACGACCCGGCACCGACCGCCCCGCCCGCCCGGTCCGAAAATGACACGGGCACCGGGCACCCGGATGTCACTCGGATCTGGTAGCCCGCCAGAGTCTTCGATCGGTCGCCGCCGGCGGGTACACTGCACCCGGCGACCATGACCGGACCCGATCACGACAGGCTGACCCGCACACTCAACGCCGCGGCAACGGGCGACACCGCCGCCGCGCGCGACCTGCTCGTGATGGTCTACGACGAGCTCCGCGCCCTGGCCCGCGCCCGGATGGCCGGCGCCCCCTCGGGGCAGACGCTTCAGCCCACCGCGTTGGTGCACGAGGCGTACATGCGGATCGTGGGCGACGGCAACGCCCAGTTCGAGGGGCGCCGCCACTTCTTCTTCGCCGCCGCCCGCGCCATGCGCGACATCATTGTCGAGAACGCCCGCCACAAGGCGACGCTCAAGCGGGGAGGCGACCGCCAGCGATCCCCGCTGGACGACCCCCCGTTCGAGCTGGCCGTCAGGCCCGACGAGGTGCTCGCGCTCAGCGAGGCGCTCGAACGGCTGGAGAAGGAGGACGCCGAGAGCGCCCAGATCGTGGGGCTCCGGTTCTTTGTTGGGCTCACCAACGAACAGATCAGCGAGATCCTGGGCGTCTCACTCTCGACCGTCGAACGGCGCTGGCGCTTCACCCGTGCCTGGCTCGCCAGCTCGCTCAGCGACGAGACGCTCAGCGCCTGAGCATCAAGGCTCGTCGCGGAACGCCTCCGCTTGATCGGGGCGTCCCCACCGCTCGTAGTACGCCGCGATCGCCCTCCGCGCCGCGACGGCGTAAACGTGATCCACCCCGCCCAGCTCAACCACGTGCTCGTACGCCCTGAGCGCCTCGGCTTCCGCGGCCTCCCAGTCCATCCCCCGCCCGCCCAGCTCGGTGTAGGCCCGCACCTTCCGGACCGGGCCCTTCGTGCTCTGGGGCTCGTTCTGCTCGTACCAGTCCGCGACCGCGATCCACGCGTCGGCCGCCTCCTGATAGCGCCCCAGCGCCGCCAGGTCGTAAGCGATGTTCCCGAGCGTGATGTTGTAGTCCCGGCTGTCCTTGCCGTAGACCTGCCCCGAGATCTCCATCGCCCGCAGCTGATACTCGATGCCCTCCTCGGACCGCCCGAGCTTGCCAAGCGCGAGCGCCAGGTTGTTAAGCACGGTCCCCAGGGTCGGGTGATTCGGGTCGAGGCTGACCTCGAGCACGCGCAGCGCCTCGCGGTGCATCGCCTCGGCGCGTTCGAAGTTGCCGCGTGCGTACGCGATGTTGCCCAGGTTGGATTCCACCATGGCGCTCGTGAGCGAGTCCGGGCCCAGCGCGACGATCCCCGCCTCGTAGCAGCGGACCGCGTCGTCCAGGTTCCCACGCTGCTTCTCGATCGCCCCCAGGTTCACCAGCGCCGTGCCCATCACGTGCCCGTCCGGGTTCTCGTGCGTCCCCATCTGCTCGATCGCGGCGACCATCAGCTCCCGCGCCTCGTCTAGCTCGCCCGTCGCGTACAGCGCCCAGCCCAGATCGGAGCGGACCTTGGTCACGTCCCAGTGCGAAGGCCCAAACTCCCCCTCCATGAGCTCGAGCGCACGTCGCAGATCCGCGATGCCCTCAGCGGATTGACCCAGTCGGACCCGTGTCGTGCCCAAGTGCCGCAGCGCCTCGGCGATCATCGGGTGATGCGGATCCAGCACCCGCTCGCGGATCTCAACGGCCCGCGCCAGCAGCGGCTCAGCCTCACGCACCTTCCCCAGCTCCTTGTACGTCGCCCCGATGGTCATCAGCAGCGACGCCTCGACCTCGGGCTCACCCGCGAACTCATCGAGCCCCTCAAGGGCGGTCTCAAGGAACTGCGCCAGCGTCACCTCAGGCCCTCGGAGCCCGGCGCTCCCCCACGGGCTGGCCGTGATCAGCATCCGCTCCAAGAAGACCGTGACCGACGTGGACTTGGCCGCCTCCAGCACCGCCTTCGCCTTCGCCTCAGTCTCGGATTGCAGCGAGACCTCCGCGGCGCGCTTGGCGATGCGCTCAGCCTCCAACGCATCCTGCGCGGCCTGCTTGGCGTCCTTCTCGGCTCGCAATGACTGTCGCGCATCGATCGCCAGCTTCGTGGACACGATCGAGGCCACGAGCAGCACGAGGAACACCACCACCACGCTGCCCACCGCCGCCTTGTTCCGACGAGCGAACTTCCGTGACTGATACAGCAGGCTGGGCGGGCGCGCCACGATGGGATCATCCCGCAGGTACCGCTCGATGTCCGCCCGGAAGGCGCCCGCGTTCTGGTATCGACGCTCAGGGTCCTTGTCCATCGCCGTCGAGACGATCGTCTCGATGTCGCCCCGCATCGATCTGTTCAGGGTCCCAAGCTTGGAAGGCTCTTCTGTACAGATGATCCCCGCCGCCTCAGAGATCGGCTTGTCACGAAGGTCCAGGGGCAGCTCACCGCACAGCATCTCGTACGCGATCACCCCCAGCGCGTACACATCGCTCCGCCCGTCGATCGCCTCGGGATCGCCCACGACCTGCTCCGGGCTCATGTACGGCAACGTCCCCAGCAGCTGCCCCCGCCCGGTGTGCATGGTCGTGGTCAGCATGTCCGCGTCGGTCAGACGCGCGATCCCAAAGTCCAGGATCTTGGGCTGGGCGCCGTCGCCGACAAGGATGTTCGCCGGCTTCAGGTCCCGATGGATCACTCCCCGATCGTGCGCGTGCTCGACCGCCTCACAGATGCTCATCAGCAGCTCGAGCCGCTCGTGCACGCCCAGCTTCTCCTCGCGCACGTACGCCGTCACCGGCCGCCCGCGGATCAGCTCCATCGCGAAGTACGGCTGGCGCCCGGAGCCCTCCCCCGCGGCGCCCGCCTCGAGAATCTGCGCGATCCCCGGGTGGTGCAGGCGCCCCAGGATCTCGCTCTCGTGGGCGAAGCGGGCCATTGCCGAGCGCGACGCCAGGCCCGGGCGGATCACCTTGAGCGCCACGTCGCGGGCCGGGCTCTCCTGGCGGGCCTGGTACACCACACCCATCCCGCCCTCGCCCAGCACCGACACGATCGTGTACCGCCCGATCCGATCGGGCAACGCTGCACCGCGCGTGATGTCTGTCTCGAGGTCCGCGTCGAACGCGGCCCGGTCCAGGAACAGCGACTTCGCGTCCGCGTCGAGCAGATCCCGCACCGTCGCGGCCAGATCCTGATCCCCCTCGCACGCGGCCTCGATCGCGGCCTCGCGTGCGTCACCGCCAAGCGCACAGACGCTGTCGAAAATCCGCTGCGCACGCTGGAACCGCGATTCAGTCAACGTTGCCGCTCCGAGAGTGGGTCGTCCGAACACCCAAGGGTACCACCGCACGTGATCGGGCCCATCCCGATCCCCGGGCGCCACGCTCAAATCCTGCCGGATGCGCCCCCAACGCCCGAGAAGCTCGACCCGGATTCCGAGAACCACTACGCTGGACCGATGCACGACACCCACACCAGGCGAGACGCGATCAGGATTGGCCTGGCCGCCTCCGCGACCGCCCTCCTCTCCCCAGCGGCCCTCGCCCGCCAGCCCAGGCACGCCATGCCCTACACCATCTCCCTCGCCCAGTGGTCCCTGCACAAGCTCCTGTTCGCGAACGAGATCTCGAACCTCGACTTCGCCCGCGAGGCCCGCGCGATGGAATTCGACGCCATCGAGTACGTCAACGCCTTCTTCAAGGACAAGGCGACCGACGCGGACTACCTCGCCCGGATGAACAAGCAGGCCTCCGACGAGGGCGTCACGCAGCTCCTGATCATGATCGACGGCGAGGGCGCCCTGGGCGACGCAGACAACTCCAAACGCACCGAGGCCATCAACAACCACCGCAGGTGGATCGACGCCGCGAGCACCCTCGGCTGCCACTCCATCCGCGTCAACGCCCAGAGCTCGGGCTCGTACGAACAGCAGCAGAAGCTCGCCGCCGACGGGCTGGCCCGCCTGACCGAGATCGGCGACGAGCACGGGATCAACGTCATCGTCGAGAACCACGGCGGGCTCAGTTCCAACGGGCATTGGCTCGCGGGCGTCATGAAGCTCGTCGACCACCCCCGCTGCGGCACGCTCCCCGACTTCGGCAACTTCTGCATGGACTGGTCACGCGTGCAAGAACCCGACGCCTGGTACGACCGCTACAAGGGCGTGGGTGAGCTGATGCCCTACGCCAAGGCCGTCAGCGCCAAGAGCCACGAGTTCGACGAGCAGGGCAATGAGACCAAGACCGACTACGACCGGATGATGCGCATCGTCGTTGACGCGGGCTATCACGGCTACGTCGGCGTGGAATACGAAGGGTCCAAGCACAGCCCCCGCGAGGGCTGCAGGCTTACCAAGGCCCTGCTCGAGCGCGTCCGCGCGGACATCGCCCAGGGCTAGTCCGAGCTGGGGCGTGACCGCCCGCCGGGCAGCCACATGTCGATCAGGCTCAGCAGCCCCAGCAGCATGACGCTGGCGCCCTGCGCCAATCCGCCCCCAACAATCGCGTACACCCACGCGGCGTTGTCCTTCGCCAGCCACCACGCCGCCATGTCCACCAGCAGGCCCAGCCCCCCTGCGGCAACCAGCAGCCCCACGAGCGCCCCGGGCCAGCGCGTCATCGCCCCCAGCCCCCCCACGATCAGCAGCACCATCGCCATCGTCGGCGCGTGCGTGTGCTGTGAGATCGCGATGATCTCGTTGGGCGTGGGCTGAATGTCCGTGCTGAACGCGAGCGGGCGGACGTCGTCCCAGTACTCGAGCGGGATCGCGGCGCCCGCGTCCTCGCTGCCCCGGGCGTGGCAGTCAAGGCAGCTGGCCGCGATGATCTCCGCGGGGGCCTCGTCGCCCAGATCCAGGTTGTCGTAGTCCTGGCTGAGGCTGTCCGAATCGAGCCACGCGAGCAGAGCCTCACGATCGATGGGGGCCAGGTCCTCCGGGTGCCCGTCCTGCAGCGCCGTGCGCAGGGGCGAGGGCGCCGAGATGCCGTGGTACGCGGCGCGAACGTCGTCGAGCGTGAACCCGGGGCTCTCGTCCCGGTTGTCGTAGTGCTCGCGCAGGTGGATCCCAGAGACGACGTACCCGCCCAGCAGCGTGAGCGCGAGGCACGTCACCCCCAGGCGGAAGAGCAGCCCGAGATCCTTGAGGCGGGGCAGGGTTGAACTCGCGGGCATGGACGATTCCTCGCTCAGACGTCGGGCATCTCGACTTCGATGGTGGTTCCTTGAGCCGTGGCCCTGTGGGCCGCGATCCCGACCGCGGTGGCGCGGACCGCCTCGCCGATCGGGCAGGCGACCTCACCGTCGCCCGCGATCGCGCCCAGCCAGTTCTCCAGCGCGTAGTACAGCGAGCTGTTGGGCAGCCCGACGCCGTCCTTGAGCTTGCCCTGCTCGGAGAGCTTGGTCGCGCCCGCGATGAGCGTGATGCCCTCGTCGTTGTGGAACTGCTGGCGGTTGGCGTAGACCTCCCACCCCTGCGTGGGCGCGTCGGCCTCTTTGAACATCCACCCGTGACTCCACGCGAGCTTGATCGCGGCGTTGGTGCCGAACAGCACCTCGTGCTTCCCGCCGTACGTGTTCGCGAGCGTCGCGCCGTACTGCACCGCGGCGCCGTCCTGGAAGATCAGCGTGCACGCGATGGTGTCGTGGATGGTCCGCCCGTCGTCGTGCAGGCGGATGCCCCCGTGACCGCTGACGCGCACCGGGTACCGCCCGGTGTACCAGTGGAAGACGTCGAACTGGTGCGTACCCCACTCGCCCGCCAGCCCGGTCGTCACGTCCGGATCGAGCTTCCAGTTGAGCTCCTTGTAGCGTGACGCGTCGCGCGAGGGCGAGACCCAGCTGGTCTTCTCGTGGCGCTGGGCCCGCATGCTCACCAGGTCGCGCACCGAGTCCGAGCGGAAGAACCCGCGGGCCAGGTCGTACACCGGGTTGGACCGCCCCTGCAGCCCCGCCGCGACGACGCCCTTGGCCGAGCGGGCGGCGCTGTTGATCGCCAGGCAGTCCTCGACCGTGTGCGCCAGCGGCGCCTCGCAATACACGTGCTTGCCCGATTCGATCGCCTGCACCGCCACCGCCTTGTGCGTGTGGGTCGGCGTCGCAACCACCACCGCGTCCAGGTCCGAACGCGTGCTCAGCATCTCGCCCAGACTCGCGAACCCCTCGGCCCCGCTTGCCCGGCGCAGGCCCGAGCCCAGGCGACGCTCGTCCGAATCGCAGACCGCGCTCACCTGGGCCCCCGCGAGCTTGGTCAGCTCCCCGAGGATCGACCGCCCCTGACGCCCTGCCCCCACGACGCCGATCTTCATCGGCGCCCGCCCGATCCAGCTTTTGGCGCTGGCCAGGCTGGGAACGATCGCCGACGCGACCAGCCCGCCCCCGACCTGCGTGATGAACCGACGACGATCTAGATCCTGGGTCACGGACACGTCTCCTTGGTGCATCGCTCGATCCTACCGCGAGCCGCCCCCGCGAGCGCCCACGCGCCGTCGATCCGGACGGCACTCGTCAATCGCTCACTCATACGCATAGGGCGTTCGCCCCGAACAAACAGGACCGTCGCCCAGGCGTCGGTCTCCATCGCCGAATCCCCCACGCACGCGCTCGCCTGACACGCCCGCGTCGGCTGGTCCGATCGAGGGTCCATCACGTGCTCGACCCCGCCCGGTCGGGCGCTGGAATACGACACGCCCTGGTCGCGCAGGCGCACGCTGGGCGCCCCGGGCCCGTCGCCCAGGCGGACCCGCCACGCGTCCTCGCCCGGGGGCCCTCCGATCGCGACGATGGTGCTCGCCCCGCCGTGGAGAAGAGCGGACGCGACGCCCGCATCGAGCAGGACCTCGCGTGCAGCATCGAGGGCCGCGCCCTTGGCAATGGCTCCCAGGTCGATCTCCGCCCCGCCCCGCAGCTCAACAGTCCGAGCCGATGGATCGAGCGTCAGCCCGCGCCCGCCCTGCTGACTCGGGGGCTCGCCAGCCCCGCCCGGGCGGAAGCCGTGGGCGCGCATCAGCGACCCGACGCTCACGTCGAACGCGCCCTCCGAGTCATCGCGAATCCGCTCACACATCTCGAGCAGTCCGAACAGCTCATCGTCGATGGGCACGGGGCGTCCCGCGCCCTCACGATTGATCGTGGATACCAGCGACCCCGGATCGAACGCGCTCAGGCGGCCGTGCCACTCGCCGATAAGGGCCAGGGCCTCCTCGCCCGCCGCCCGCATCTGCGCCGCGTGCGATGCCGAACCGTCGCACGCGATGACCACCTCGAACCGGGTTCCCATTGCGCCGCTCGCGAGGCGGACCATCCCCGGGGTGTCGCCCTCACACACGGGAGGCGCGCATCGAGCTCGGGTCGAACGTGTACGCGTGCCCGTCCCACATCGCCCGCGTCGCCAGATCCACCGCGACCATCACCTTCGAGGCCAGGTCGATGTTCGACACCGCCGGCTTGCGGCTGCGGATGCACTCGAGCCAGTTCAGCCGCAGGTAGTCCTGGTCGTTGTCGATGTTCGTGCCCGTGAGCGTCTCGGCGTCCACGTCGTCGGCGTACGCCCGCTCCGGGCGGATCACGCAGTTGCGCGAGCCCAGATAGATATTCGCCCGGTCACCCCGGATCATCGTCTCCAGCCCGACCTCGTTGTTGGTCGCGCCCGCGACGATCATCGTGTGCCCGTCCTCGAACTGGACGGTCAGGTTGACCTGGTCGTGGTTCTCCATGTTCGTGTCGATCAGGTGGGCGCCAGTGGCGACAACCTTCACGGGCCAGCCCGCGTCGAGCGCGTGGATCATGGGCGTCATCTCGTGCACGAGCAGGTCGCCGATGATGCCCGTGGAGAAGTCCCGGTAGCGCCGCCAGCGGATGTACACTTTCGGGTCCCACTCGCGCGGGCCCAGGTGTCCGCACCAGGCGTCCCAGTCCAGGTTCACGCCGGGCTTCCAGTTCTCGTCGATGCCGTAGTAGTTCCACTCGCCGTTGGGTGAGTTGCGGCAGTAGCTCGTCTGGCTCCAGAGGGCCTTGCCGATCTTGCCGTCCTTGATCGCCTGGCGGGCGCTGACGTACTTGGGCAGGATCATCTTCTGGGTGCCGACCTGGAAGATCCGGTCCGGGTTGCCCAGCACGACCTTGCGAACGTCCATCGCCTGATCCAAGTTCAGGGTCATGGGCTTCTCGCAGTACACGTCCTTGCCCGCCGTCAGCGAGTCGATCGCGTGCTGCGCGTGCCAGTGCTCGGGACTGGCGATGAGCACGCCGTGGATGTCATCGCGCTCGATCATGTCGCGGTAGTTGCGGTAGGCCTGGACCGTGTCCTTGCCCTGCTTCTCCTCGATGACGCGCTTCCCGCGGGCCGCGTGGAGGTCGTTGACGTCCGCGACCGCGACGATCTGCACGTTCGCCCGTCCGTCCTTGGCAAACGTCGAGAAGGCCTGGCAATGCCCGGTGCCCATCCCACCCGGGCCGATGACCGCCATCCGGATCGGCTCGTCGGCGCTGGGGGGCTTGGTCTTGCCCTTGGCAACGCTCGGGAGCAGGCCCGCCGAGGCGCCAGACGAGGCCGCGCTGAGCACGGCGCCCGCCCCGGCCATCGCCGCGGCCTTGCCGAGGAAGGCCCGCCGGGATTCGCTGGTGGTCACACCGTCACTTCGCTGGTCCGTCATCTTCATCTCCAGAATGTCCCATGAGAGCGTGCAGCCTAGCGGATCCTTCGCTCGGCGCACACCCCCCTCACCAACATCCGCAGTCTCATCACGCCGCCGAGTACGCCTCGCCGGGCTCGGGTTCGCTCCCCGTCCGCTCGAACCGCCCCCGCCTGGGGTAGAACACGAACAGCACGACCAGGCAGCCCATCGCCATCCACATCGGGACGCTGAAGAGCTTCGAGTAGTTGGTGACCTGGACCGCGTCGCCCCCACCTTCGGGGATGACACTGTCGGTCGCCCATGAACCGACAACACTGGTCGCAAACCAGCTCCCGACGATGATCCCGATGCCGACGATCACCAGATTGAACAGGTTCTGAGCGCTGGCGCGGACGTCCCCGCTTGTCTCCTCGTCCACGACCATGAACGCTACGAAGATGAAGCACCCGAAGCAGAATCCATGCAGCGCAACGCCCGCGATCGCGACCACCACCTCGGGCACACCCAGCGTGCCCGAGATCGCCGGCATGTACGCGAACAACGCCATCCGCACGGCGTACGCCACGATCCCCACCGCAAGCAGCGACTTTCGAGACACGCGCTTGGCGAACAGCGGGATCAGCGCCAGCACCGCGATCTCGGTCATCTGACCGATCGTCATCAGCCCACCGCCGCCCACGCCCAGCACACTATTAATTGAGTCGGAGATCGCCGATCCGCCAGCGTCGTTCTGGACCATGGTCAGGAACTGCGAGGTGTGCACAAAGTAGAACTGGTGGATCACCGAGATCGGGACGGCGAGCAGGAACAGCGTCACCAGCGGCTGGCGCCGGACCTCCCGGATCGCCTCGACCACGGCGTTCGACTGCTTCGCGTTCTTCGCAGGCGGCGTGTGCGGCAGCGTCTGGCAGTACAGTCCCATCACCAGACCCAACGC
>JAJDDH010000123.1 GCA_029260415.1 Phycisphaerales bacterium
GGCTCCGCTCGGTGATCGCGACGCACAACAGCCGTGTCGGGCGGCACTGGGCCGAGCAGCGCTGGCGTCGCTGGCTGCTCGATCCCGACGATCCAGCCGTGCACCAGATCAACGCCGACGGCTCGCTGCCGGTGATCCCAGAGCCCGCCCGCGATTGGAGGCCCCCGGCCCTGAAGCGGGCAGCCCAGCAGGTCGTCTATCGCACCGGGCTGCACCGCCTGGTCGATGCCCTGCCGGGTCGGCCCCGCCCCACCCTCGACGATGCCCAGCCCCTGGACGACGCGACTCGGGCTGCTCTGATCCGGGCGTGGCGGACGCATCGTCGCCGATGGTCGCCTTGATGGGTTCGGGCCCGTTCCCTACCGTGGCTGCGGGGCACACGAGCCAACCACCCCGCGGAGTTCCACCATGGCCATCCTCATCGACGCGTCGACCCGAGTCATCTGCCAGGGCATCACCGGCGAGTACGGCGCCCAGCACACCCGCGGGTGCCTGCACTACGGCTCGAAGATGGTCGGGGGCGTCACGCCGGGCAAGGGTGGGCAGACCGACGCCAACGGCTTGCCGATCTTCGACACCGTCGTCCAGGCGGTCGAGGCGACGGGCGCCGACGCGACGATGATCTTCGTGCCCCCCGCTTTCACCGCCGACGCGATCCTCGAAGCAGCCGACGCGGGCATCCGCACGATCTGCGCCATCACCGAGGGCGTGCCCGTGCAGGACATGGTCCGCGTGCGGGCGGTCCTCGACGAGCTCAACACCCGCTGCGACGACGGCTCGTCGGCGTGGGACAAGGTCGCGCTGATCGGGCCCAACTGCCCCGGCGTGATCACCCCGGGCCCCACGACCGGCTCGGGCGAGTCCGCCGACGACCCGTACACCAACAACGGCTGCAAGATCGGCATCATGCCCGGGTACATCAACACCCACATCTCCGAGTCCAAGACCGGCAAGAGCGTGGGCATCGTCTCCCGCTCGGGCACGCTGACCTACGAGGCGGTCTGGCAGACCAGCCAGCTGGGCATGGCCCAGTCCACCTGCGTGGGCATCGGGGGCGATCCGGTCCGCGGCATCGGGCACATCGACTGCATCCGACTCTTCGAGAACGACCCCGAGACCGACGCCATCCTGATGATCGGCGAGATCGGCGGGTCGGACGAGGACGAGGCCGCGGCGTACATCAAGGCGAACGTCAAGAAGTCCGTCGTTGCGTTCATCGCGGGACGCACGGCGCCCCCCGGCAAGCGCATGGGGCACGCGGGCGCGATCATCTCGGGCGGGGGCGGGGGCAAGCCCACCGGGACGGCCGACGCGAAGATCGAGGCCCTGCAGGACGCGGGCGCCGAGGTCGCGCTGAGCCCGGCGGACATGGGCAAGGCGATGGCCCGGGCGCTGAACCTGGGCTGATCGCGCGAGCACCCCGTGGCTTCAAGCACGATCCGACTGCTGATCTCCTGCCCCGACGCGCGTGGGCTCATCGCCGAGGCGACGACGTTCGTGCGCGATCACGGCGGGAACATCCTCGAGGCCGACCAGCACACCGACCCGACCCAGGGGCGGTTCTTCATGCGCCTGGAGATCGACCCGGGCGAGCTCGACCTGGACCAGGACGCGTTCGCCCGGGCCTGGGCGCCCGTCGCGGCGCGCCTGAGCATGGGCTGGCGCCTGGCGTCGGGCGAGCAGCGCAAACGCATCGCGCTGCTTGCCGGCCCGCAGACGCACTGCGTGAGCGACATCCTCTACCGGGTCTGGTCGGGCGAGATCGATGCCGAGATCGCGTGCGTTGTGTCCAACCACGAGAGCGCGGGCGAGATCGCGGCCTCGCTGGGGCGCCCGTTCACGCACCTGCCCGTGGCGCTCGGGGACGAGGGCGAGCAGGAGCGCGCCGTCCGCGACGTGCTCGACGCGTCGGGCGCCGATGTCGTGGTGCTCGCGCGGTACATGCGGGTGCTCTCGCCCGGGTTCGTCGCCGCGTACCCGAACCGGATCATCAACATCCACCACAGCTTCCTGCCCGCGTTCGTCGGCGCCAAGCCGTACCACCAGGCGTTCGCGCGCGGCGTCAAGCTCATCGGCGCGACGAGCCATTACGTCACCGACCGCCTCGACGAGGGTCCGATCATCGCCCAGCAGACCTCGGGCATCTCGCACCGCGACACCATCGAGGACCTCGTCCGCAAGGGGCGAGACCTGGAACGCGTCGTCCTGGGCGAGGCGGTCCGCCTGCACGTCGAGGACCGCGTGATCATCGACGGCAACAAGACGGTGGTCTTCGAGTAGCGGGCGGGACCGCGCCCGGCTCCTTGTTCGGCCTTTGCTCGGGGCGCCGGCGTCGCCCTCACCCCCGTACGCGTGCATTTTGCCGCCTCCACCTCAGATTCGGGGGGATCGGGTGATCCGCGTGGTCCCCGAGGTCGATGAGGTCGATGAGGGCGAAATGGATGACGGTCTCGCCAGAGCGACAGAGCCCCCGGCGCGCGATGGGGTGTCGCGTTTGGGCGCCCAGGCGTGGTGGGCGGTCGTGACGCTGTGCGTTGGGCTGGGCGTGACGTTCTGGGCCAGGGGTCTGGCGAACGCGGACGCTGAGCTGTCGCTCTCGCAGAAGAACCACGCGATCGCGCTCGAAGCAACGGGCGACCTCCAGCAGCGGTTCGATGGCATCGAGCGAGCCCTCCGCCTCGCCAAAGGCTTTATCGACGCGAGCCATCACATCGACCGGACAGACTGGAAACGCTTCGTCAAGGCGATCGAGCTCGAACGACAGTACCCCGGTGTCTACGGGTTCGCCTATGTCGAGCGGGTCAGCAACGACAGGCTGCCCGAGTACTTCGAAGACCTGCGGAACAACGGGATCAAGAACCCAACGGTTCGTCTCCCAACCGGGGCTCCGGAGACAGACCCGAACGACGAGATGTTCCTGGTCAAGTACCACGAGCCGGAGGATGCCAACCGCGACGTGATCGGGCTCAACGTCGCGGCGTCGCCCAAAAACCGAATCGTCTACGAGGACTCGCGCGATCTGGCGACGGTCCGCGCCACGGGCCCGTTCACCCTGCACCAGGGGCGGGACGCGGGGCCGGGCGTGGTGATGGCGATCCCCGTGTACAAGTCGCGGCACACGCCCGAGACGATCGAGCAGCGACGGGACCTCCTGATGGGCTGGATCGCGGCGCCCGTCGGGCTTCGGTCCATCCTCAGCACCGACATGATCGACGCGAGCTCACGCTTCAAGATCTCACTCTCCCCGGGTGACCGCGCGGAGGGCGAGGCGCCGGTGGTCACCGTGAGCCCGTCTAACACGGACGGCGCCGCGATGGCTCCGATCTCCCACACCCAGATCTCGATCGGCGGGCGCCGGTGGGACCTGATTTTCGCCCCGAGCACCCGGATCTCAACGGTCCCGGAGACCGAGCGGTCGCAGGCGATCCTCGCCGTGGGAACGATCGTGAGCACGCTGCTGACCGGGATCGTGTGGTCGATCCTGCGCACGAAGACCAAGGCCGAGCGTCTGGCCCAGTCGATGACGGCCAGCCTGCGGCGCAGCGCGGAGAAGCAGGAGGCGCTCGCGGCCAGCGCCAAGGCGTCGAGCCGGGCGAAGTCCGAGTTCCTCGCGAACATGAGCCACGAGATCCGGACGCCGATGACGGCGATCCTCGGGTACGCCGAGCTGCTTGACGAGCGGGCGTACGAGTCCAAAGCGGACCAGGAGCAGCGTGAGTGGCTCGGGTCGATCCGCCGATCGGGCGAGCACCTGCTGTCGATCATCAACGACGTTTTGGACCTGTCGAAGATCGAGGCCGGGCGTCTGAGCACTCGCAGGCACGAGTACCGGATCGATCAGGCGGTGAACGACGTGATCGATCCGATGCGCGCCCGTGCCCGCCTGAAGAACATCCAGCTCCGGGCGGAGCTGACGACGGAGGTTCCCGCGACCGTTGTGACCGACCCCGCGCGCTTCCGCCAGATCCTGATCAACCTCGTGGGCAACGCCGTGAAGTTCACCAACGAGGGCGAGGTCGTCATGGGCCTGTCGTACGACGGCGCCAGCCTGATCGTCGAAGTCCGGGACACGGGGATCGGGATCGGTCGGACCTCGCTGCCCAAGCTGTTCGAGGCGTTCGAGCAGGCGGACTCCTCGATGGCCCGCTCGCACGAGGGGACCGGGCTCGGGCTCGCGATCTCCCGGCGCCTGGCCCGGATGATGGGCGGGGACATCAGCGCCTCATCGACACTCGGCAAGGGGAGCGTGTTCCGCCTGACCCTTCCCTGCAAGGCGCCCGAGGACGCGGGGATGCTCGCTTCGTTCGGTCACCCGCAGGACAGGCCCTCGGGCGCTGAATCATGGCTCCAGCAGAAGGTCCGCGGGCGGGTCCTGCTCGTGGAGGACGGCATCGACAACCAACGCCTGATCACGCACATTCTCAGGCGGGCCGGTCTCGAGATCGATCTCGCCAATCACGGGCAGGACGCGCTCGACGCGTTCCGGGACCGAGCCCCGTACGACGTGATCGTGATGGACATGCAGATGCCCGTGATGGACGGGTACACCGCCGCGCAACGCCTTCGAGACCTGGGCTGCACCACGCCGATCGTGGCGCTGACCGCGCACGCGATGGACGGCGACCGCGAGAAGTGCGTCGATGCCGGGTGCGACGAGTACGCGACCAAGCCCATCGACCGGCACGTGCTGCTCGGGATCATCGCCCGCCTGCTCGAGACCGACCCGAGGCGAAGCGCCGCGTGAGCCCGCCCCGCTGCGTGCGAGTCGTAAGGCTCAGTCCGCCTCGGGACCCTTGAACACCCTCCCCCGCGCCATCACGAAACTCACGTCCTGCAACACCGCGAGATCCTCGAGCGGGCTGGACCCGACCGCGATGATGTCCGCGGCCATCCCCGTGCGGATCGCCCCGACCCGGTCGCTGATCCCGCACAGGTCCGCGGCGCTGATCGTGGCGCTGACGATGCAGTCCATCTCCGGGATGCCCGCCTCGCGCATGAAGACGAACTCGCGCGCGTTGGTCCCGTGCGCCCCCACGCCCACGTCGGTGCCGAAGGCGATCTTGACCCCGCCCTTGTACGCCCGCCCCACCGCGTCCTGGATCTGCGGGCCGACCGCCGCGGCCTTCTCGCGGATCGCGGGGCTGAAGTACCCGTCCTCCTGCGCTTTCTCCTCGACGAACTTGCCCGCGTGGATCGTGGGCACGAGGTAGGTCCCGTGCTCCTTGAACAGCGCGATCGCCTCGTCGTCCAAATAGGTGCCGTGCTCGATGGAATCGACACCCCCGCGGATCGCGGCCTTGATCCCGTTGGCGCCGTGCGCGTGGGCCGCGACCTTCCGTCCCATCGTGCGCGCCGTCTCCACCACGGCGCGGATCTCGTCCTCGAACATCTGCTGGTTGACGCCGGCGGCGGTGTTGGAGAG
>JAJDDH010000124.1 GCA_029260415.1 Phycisphaerales bacterium
GATGGGGCGCACCAACCCCGCCGGTGCGCACATCGACATGTTCAGCGCCGCCGCCGACGCCAGCGTCGAGGGCGACGGCTGGAACGCATTCGCGTCGGTCGTTTGGCGGCGCATGGACTCGGGCGCGGGCATGGAGTTCGACGACCTGGGCGCCAGCGTGCAGGGCGGCGTCTTCGTCACCGATGACGCCGAGCTCTTCGCCCGCTGGGACGCGGTCTTCGCCGACTCGGACCGGGGCGGGGCGGGCGACACGCTCAACAGCCTCACCGCGGGCTTCAACTACTACGTGCTCCCCCAGTCCCACGCCGCCAAGCTCACGGGCAGCGTCAGCTACGCCCTTGACGCGATCAGTGATCTCGCGGGCGTCGTCAGCGCGAGCGATTCTGTGCCGCTGCGCCCCGACGCCAACGACGGGCAGATCGGGCTCGTGCTGCAGATGCAGCTTCTGTTCTGATCACATCCGCTCGAGCGTGGGAAGGCCCAGCGTGCGCAGGCCGTCGAGCAGCACGCGCCCGGTCAGGTCACACAGGCGCAGGCGTGAGGCGCGGACGCTGTCGTCGTCGCCCTTGAGCACGGGGCAGTTCTCGTAGAACGAGCTGTACGCCGTCGCCAGGTCGTAGAGGTACGCGCACAGGCGGTGCGGCTCCAGGTGCTCGCCCACGGCGTTGACCACGCCCGGGTAGCGCAGCAGCGTGAGCGCCAACGCCTTCTCCTGCGGCTCACCCACGGACAGGCGGGCGTCCGCATCGATCTCGATCCCCTCCTCGTCCGCCCGGCGCAGCACGCTCTGCGTGCGCACGTACGCGTACATCAGGTAGGGCCCGGTGTTGCCCTCGAACGCGAGCATCCGGTCGAAGCTGAAGACGTAGTCCTTGGCCCGCTCGCCCGAGAGGTCGGCGTACTTGATCGCCGTGATGCCCACGGCCTCGGCGATCTTCGCCCGCTCTTTCGCGCCCAGGTCGGGGTTTTTCTCCGCGACTGTCACGCCTGCGCGCTGCACGGCCTCGTCGAGCAGGTCCGTCAGCTTGATGTTCTCGCCCGAGCGGGTCTTGAGGGGCTTGTTGTCCTCGCCCAGCACCGTCCCGAACGCCGCGTGCTCGAGCCTCGCCTCGCTGCCGTCGGCTTTCCTGGTGTACCCCGCCTCTTTCGCGGCCCCGAACACCTGGCGGAAGTGCAGCCCCTGACGGGCGTCCACGCAGTAGACCAGCTCGTCGCCGCCGAACTGCTGCACGCGGCGCTTCACACCCGCGATGTCGGTCGTCGCGTAGAGGAACCCGCCGTCGCTCTTGCGGATCAGCGTGGGCGCCTTGATGCCCTCAACCCGAACCACCAGCGCCCCGTCGGACTCCTCGGCGATCCCGCGGTCGATCAGGTCTTGCACGATCGGCGCCAGCTCGCCCCGGTAGGTGCTCTCGCCAGCGGAGTGCTCGTTGGTCACGTCCGCGTGCAGACGGGCGCACGTCTCCAGGCACGCGCCCATCGTCACGTCGTAGATCCGCTGCCACACCCCGACCGTCCGCTCGTCGCCCGATTGCAACGCGACCAAGCGCGACTTGGCGCGCTCGAGCGCTTCGTTCGCGGATTCGATGCGCAGCTCCACCTCGATCTCGGCCTTCGGGCCCGTGTTGTACTTGCGGATCGATTCGAGCGCCCGCGTCTCGGCCCGGCACTCCGCCTGCGCCGCCCGGTAGATCATGTTGAGGTCGTCCAGCCCGATCAGGGCCAGGTCGATCCCCGCGTCCTCCAGCTCGACGAGCTTCTGCACCACCATCGCGATGGGCAGGCCCCAGTCCCCCACGTGGCTCTGGCGGACGACCTTCCAGCCCAGGCGATCGAAGACCCTCGCGATCGCGTCGCCGATGACTGTCGCCCGCAGGTGCCCCACGTGCATCTGCTTGGCCAGGTTCACCCCGCACAGGTCCACGACGATGGTCTTCGGGTCCGCTGGGGGCTCGATGCCCAGCTCGGGCGAGTCGAGGCGACCCAGCAGCTCGCCCAGCAGGTCGGGCGCCAGGCGGACGTTGATGAACCCGGGCCCTGCGATCGAGGCCTCGGTCGCGGGCTCTGCGATGCCCGACAGGTCCAGGTGCTCGACGATCTTCATCGCGACATCGCGGGGCTTGGCGCCTACGCGCTTGGCCAGGGGCATCGCGGCGTTGGACTGGAAGTCGCCGTGCTCGCTCTGCCTGCTCGCGGTCACCATCGCCTGGGCGGGCCCGCCCAGATCCGGGAACGCGGCGTGGATCGCCCGCTCGAAGCGTTCGCTGAGCAGGGCGACGGGGTCGATGGTCGAGTCGGTGGTGGCGGGGTCGGTCATCGCCAGAGTCTAGGGGGCGCTGGCCCGCCCCTCGGCGGTCCACCGCTCCAGGATCGACCCCAGCTCGTCCGCGAATGCGCGCATCGACGAGCCCGCGGGCACGTGGGCCAGGGGGTGGTCGATCAGCGCCACCCTGCGGGTCGTGATCGCGGGGATGTCCTGCGTTCCCACGATGCCCAGCCTTCGGATCAGCTCTGCATCGCTGGCTTCGGGCGGCTCGACGAACCGGTCGTCGTCGGTCACATCCCGCGGCAGCACGAGCACGATCGCGTCGGGCTTCAACCGCACAACATCCTCGGTGTCCAGCTCCTGCCACATCCCGCCCGAGTCGATGGCGTTCTGCCCGCCGAGGCGCGTGAGCACCTGGTGATGGAACGAGCCCGGGCCGATCGCCTGGGGGGGGCCCAGCGCCCCCAGCAGTAGCACGCGTCCGGCGCCCCGCACACTCGGGCCCCGGTCGCTGATCGCTCGGGCGAACGCCTCGCTGGGCATGGTCTTGTCGAAGCGGGCCGCGGGATCGCTGAACCCGATCGTGCTGGTCGCCCCCGCCTCGGGCGGCGAGACGTACGAGAGATACAGGTTGTCCATCGTCTCGCCCACGTCGTCGAGCGTGTCGAGCGACCCGACGCGGCGCACGACCCAGCCGTGCTGCCTGCTGAGCGAGGCCAGGCGGGCGGGCAGCGCCGCGTCCGCGCTGAGCTCGATGAGCACGTGCGTTGGGTTGGCCAGGAGCAGGGCCTCGTAGTCGATGCCGTCGAGGCTGCCCACACGCGGGATGGAGCGACCCAGGGCGTGGTCCCAGTCGTGCGCGCCGACGACACGGTCCTCGATCCCCAGGTCCTGGAGCATCAGCCCCAGCGCCGGGCTGAGCGTGACAAAGCGCATCGCCTCGAGTTCGATCGCCCTGGGGGCGCTCGACGCGTTGGCGGGGCTCACTGGGCGATCGCACGAGACCAGCAGCGTGAGCAGGGCCAGGAGCGTGAGGCTGAGCAGCGTGCGGGGCATGGCCAGAGGCTAGCCATCCGCAGGCATGAACGCGCCGCGGACGAGCGATCGCAGCGTCAGCAGATCGTCCCGGGCGTACAGCGGGAACGGGAGGGTGCGGTCGCGGGCGATCTGGGCGTTCGCCCGGGCGGGCGCCGCCCGCTCACGAGCGGCCTGGGCCCGGGCATCGATCGATGCGAGCTCGCTCTCATGCGCCGCCCGGTACTGCTCAAGCAGCGCATGGAGCTCGCGGTACAGCTCGCGGGCCCGCTGGGCGTCCGACCCGCGGATCTGTTCGATGAGCTCGCGTTTTCGCGCGTCCGCCTTGTCATCACCAAGCAGCTCAGGGTTGTGCCTTGCGGACTGGGCCCGCCACGCCAGGCGGTCGGCCTCGTCCACGATGGTTGTATCGACCTCGCCCCCGGGCGTCAGCGTCGCCGTCACGACGGCGCTGGGCGCGTGCGGCGCCTTCCCGAGCCAACGCTCGAACCAGGCGTCGGTGATCCGGTCGTACACGCCCCCGCCAGTGCCGTGGATGAACAGGTCGCACCCTGCTCGGCGTACCAGCCCGGTCATCAGCAGCCCGCGCGGCGCCATTGCCTCGACCGGCGTTCCCTCAAGATCAGAGGCGAACACAGGCGTTCGCTCATCGCCCGCGATGCGCCACAGCGGGAGCTCCGCGCCCGTGGACGCGTCATCCGTGCGCATCGGGCGGACCCGCGCGCCGGGGTGCTTACGCACGGCGTCGTTGTACGCCCTCGCGCACGCCGCGGGATCCGTGCGCATGCGCTCGACGATGGTCGCGAACAGGTCCGTGCTGTTGATCGCCAGCGCGCTGACGGTCTGGACCGGCTGGGCGATCGGCTCGAGCAGGTCCTCGAGCGCCCGCTGGACCTGGGCGCTCAGCGAGGGCGCGTCCTGATGGCGGCGCATCGCGCCCGCAATCGACTGCAGCGGAGATGGATCCGTGGCGCTGATCGTCGCGGGCGGGCGCAGGCCCAGGGGGGTGTCTGGCGCATGGCGCTGGGATGGGGCTAGATCGCGCTCACCCGCGCGGCGCGTGCCGTCGTCTTCCGTCGTGGCGAAGCGCAGTCGCGTGGGCTCGCCCGTGTCCTGATCGACGACCACCCACGCGGGGTGGGCGCCCAGCGCGTTGCCCGCGCTGATCGTGCTCAGGTACTTGCTCAGGATGCCCGGGTGCCAGATCTGGGCCTGGTGCCCGCTCATGACGATCGGGCGGTCGGTGGGCAGGCCCAGCTGCTCGCGGAAGGCGATCGCCTCAGGACTGGTGTTGTGCTTGAGCAGCGACGCCCACCTATCGGCGGGCGGGTCGATCGACAGCGTGGGGGCGGGGGAGGCGGTCTGGCGCACGGGGCAGTCTACCGGCATGCTCGCCTACTGACACCGGCACCCGGCCGACACGCCGTCCAGCGCCGTCGTGGGCAGGCGATCGGCGCAGCGTTCCAGCTCGCAGTGCATGATCTGGCGGTAGTGGGTCAGGCGGACCTCGGGCACGTCGAGCCCGCCGCCGAACGAGCGGGAGGCGTCGTTGTAGATCAGGCTCACGGGGATCTCGCCGATCCGCAGCCCCGCGGCGGCGCACTGCACCCAGAGCTGCATCGGGAAGGCGTAGCCCGTCTCGGTCAGTCGGATGTCAGCAAGCGACGAGACCCGGTGGGCCTTGAACCCGCAGAACCCGTCGGTGAGCGTCAGGCCCAGGCGATCGTTGATCTCCGCGGTGATCCGGTGGTTGATCGCGCGTCGGTCCGGGGGCGGGCTGTCGCTGTCCTCGTCAAGGGTGAGATAGCGCGAGCCCGAGATCAGGTCCAGGTCGTCGCGGGCCGCGGCCTCGAGGAAGCGGGGGATCGCCGCGGGCTCGTGCTGCTCGTCGCAGTCCATCGTGATGATCCAGTCGAACCCGCGTCCCTGGGCGAAGGCGAAGGCGTCGAGCAGCGAGCGCCCGTAACCGTGGTTGGTCGGGTGGCGGATGAGCTCGAAGTCCAGCGGGCGCTGGAGGTGGGTCAGGACGTCGGGCGTGTCGTCGGTGGAGCCGTCGTCAACGACGAGGATGTGCTGGGCGAACTCGCGGACGCGTTCCAGGACGCCGCGGACGTAGCCCTGCTCGTTGTAGACGGGGATCGCGACGAGAGTGCGCATCGGGCTTTCCTCCTGGGCATGGGGCTGGGCGCCCGGACGAGTCCGAACCGGGCTGGCACGCGGACTATTCCCCGTCGGGCCCGGTCAGGGCCTCGGGCAACTGTAGACCTCGCGGGCAGGGCGGTTTACGCGAAGGAGACGCCCCGATCGGCGTCTGTTCGGCGGATCAGGCTTCGGGCGTGGACTGCGTCTCCGCCTCAGCGGCGAGCGACGTGAACGCCGCGAACCCGAAGGGCTCTGTGGACGCGGACCTGCCCATCGCGGCCGCCTCCGCCCGCTGCTCGAGGCTCTTGACCAGCTCCTCCGAGAGCGAGTGGAAGGCCTGGATCTCCGAGATGGGCAGCGTGTAGATCTCGCCCGAGGGCGTGCGGATCTGGTAGACGGTGCACTGCACGTCACCCGAGATGCTGCGCTGCTGCGCCGAGGCCGGGACGGAGCAGGCAAAGACCGGGAAGATGTCCGCGATCGGGATGCGCTGCCCGAAGGTGGTCACGATCGCGAGGCGTCCGTCGAACATCTCGCCCACGGGTTGCGACGAGAACGCGGCGCCCTTGGGCGTGGGGCTCAGGCGCCCGCCCGAGCCCGCCGCGACCGCCAGTGCCGACAGGATCTCCCGCATCACGTTCTGCCAGAACAGGTCCCGGCGCGCCATCACGCGGTTGGGATCGGGCGCCTTGGCGGTCAACTGTGAGGGCGTGGGGGTTGGCATGGTCGCTCATTCCGGGGGGTAGACGGGCGATGAATCTGCCGCTTGTGCGGGGCCAAGCGGGGACGAAAGCGTCGGCAATCCGCGCCAGGCGGCACAGATGCTACGGCTTCCGACCCTCTGGGGTCCGTAGCGGTCCCGGGACGAAGGCGACCCGGGCGGGGGCCGATAGGACCGGAGAGGAGACCCACGATGGCTGCGACAGGCAAGAGTTTCGATCAGATCAAGGCCATCCTGGGCAAGCTCGACCGCCAGGTTGATGAGGCCCGCACCAAGCGGCTGGGCATCACGCCCGCTCCCGCCGGGATGCCCTCACCCTCGCCCTCACGCCTGGGACACGCCCCCGAGGCGCCCGCCAGCCCGCCTTCGGAACGGCGCTCGAAGTACGGCCGGGCCAAGCCGCTCAACCGGTCCGAGTCCAACGGCTGGTCGGGCAACGGCTCATCCAACGGTGATCTGGACGAGACCATCGGCTGACGATCAACCCCGGCGCAACGCGTCGGTACGATCGCCATGCGACCAACACCCCTGATCCTGCTCCTCACGCTCGCCCTGGCGAGCGTGCTTTCTTTTGGTCTGACCGCCGAGCCGGTCGCGCCCGAGCCCGCGTCGACGTACGTCATCGTGCGCCACGCCGAGAAGGCGCCAGACGACGGCGCTGACCCCGCGCTCACGCCCAGGGGGCAGCGTCGCGCCCAGCGACTGGCGCACATGCTCGCCTCGATGAAGCTCAGCGCCGTGCTCTCGACGGACTTCCGGCGCACCCGCGACACGGCGCAGCCCTGCGCCCAGCGGGCGGGCGTCGAAGTGGAGCTGTACGACCCCCGCAGACCGGGGGAGATGCTGGCGTCCGCGGGCGAGCGGTTCAAGGGTCGGTGCGTGCTGATCGTCGGGCACTCCAACACCGTGCCGGACCTGGTCCGCAGGCTCGGGGGCGAGGCGCTCGCGGGGGACCTTGCCGACGACGAGTACGACAACGTGTTCATCGTCACGCTGCTGGGCGACGGGCGGGTGATCACCCACCGCCTGCACGGGT
>JAJDDH010000125.1 GCA_029260415.1 Phycisphaerales bacterium
GTTCTGCAGGTCCGACAGGTCCTCCTCCGTCGCCAGCTGACGCGTCGCGCTGCTGAATCGCACGGGCAGCTTGGCGATTTTTTCGCGCAGCTGGTCCTGCGTGAACACCTGCGGCGCCCCGGGGACGTCGTCTTCCTCCTCTTCGTCCTCGTCCTCGTACTCCTCCTCGATCTCCATCGGGGTGGGCACCACGCGGACGCGCTTCTTCTTGGAGCGGGCGGTCGCCTCGATCTCGACCAGCTCGTCGTCGATGTCGTTGAGGCGCACGCGGAGGGGCTTGCGGTCCTGGAGCATGCCGCGCAGCCCGCCGAGCACGCCGCCCGACGCCCGCGCCACACCCCCGGCCATCCCGCCCGCGGCCCTGCCGCTGACCTCAGCCGCCGCGCGCGTCCCGTGCGCCGCAGGCACAACCACCCGGTACAGCGCCATCGGCGCCCGCCAAAGCAGGCGGTCGCACGCGACGAGCAGGCCCACCGCCGTGAGCAGCCCCATCCACAGCAGCGTCCCGCCCACCGCGAACCGGGGGATCAGCTCCGCGCCGATCGCCACGCCCGCCGTCCCGCCCATCATCATCGGCAGCGGTCCGCCCGAGGACCACGCGATGTTCGCCAGCCCGCACGCGGCGCCCGTGAGCATCACGATCCCGACCAGGCGCAGCGCGATCGCCCCCATCGGGACGCGGGCAGCGCTCATGATCAGACCCGCCGCCGCGAACAGCATGGGCACGATCACCCCGATGCCCAGCACCTTGAGGGTGTGGAACGCGACGACGGCGCCGACCAGCCCGCACCAGTTGGCGGGCGGGTCGTTGTGGGGCCAGACGCTCGTGCCAGGGGAATCCCCGGGCGAGTAGCTCAGCAGGCTCGTCGCCAGGAAGGCCCAGACGGCGAGGGCCAGCACCCAGAGCAGGGCGCCGCCAACGCTGTAAGCGCCTTCCGGAGCGTTGCTTGTGTCGGACACCCGGTACGGGCGTCCCTTCTTGGAGGTGGTTTTCTTTTTCGGGGGCATATCGCCTGCAGGTATCGGCCCGCCCGCCTGCAGAAACCCACATTCCGCCCGCCGCACGGGCGAATCACGCGCCCGCCCGCTCTCAGGCGGCGTCCAGGGCCCCCTCGGTCGATCGCCCATCGACCAGTCGCCTGATCATCAGCGGGTTCTCGTCCTGCAACTCGGGCGGCAGCAGGTCCTTGGGCGCGTTCTGGAAACAGACGACCCGCCGCCAGCGCTCGAGGGCCCGGGGACCCACCGCGGTCGTGTGGGGCTGGTTGGACGCCGGGTAGGGCCCGCCGTGGACCATCGAGGTGCAGACCTCAACGCCGGTGGGGGCCCCGTTAAAGACCAGACGCCCGACGCGCTGCTCCAGCGCCGAGGCAAGGTTCTTAATCAATCGCCCGTCGTACTCATCCCCCCAGATCGAGGCGGTCAGGCTGCCCAGGATCGCCGCGGCCCCGTCCCGCAGCTCCTGCTCGCCCCGGCAGTTCACCACGATCGCGCTGGGCCCGAACGTCTCGACCTGCAGCGTCGGGTTGTGGATGAAGGTCTTGAGGTCGGTCATGAACAGCGCCGGGGCGCCCTCGGCCTTCCGCAGCGCCGACTTGGACCCCGCCGCGGGCACGCTCCCGCCCAGCAGGCGAACGTGCTCGACCCGGGTCGTCTCGTTGAGGCGCTTGCCGAACGCGTCGGAGACTCGCCGCCCCAGCATGGTCTCGGGCATGCGGTCGCTCAGATGATTCATCAGCGACTTGGCGAACCGGTCCGACGCGTCGGACTCGCACACGAACACCAGCCCCGGGCACGTGCACATCTGCCCGACTGCGTTGGTCATCGACCCCGCGACCCGCTCGGCGATCCGCTCCGCGTTCTTCTCCATCGAGCTCGGGCAGATGAACACCGGGTTCGTCGAGCCCATCTCCGCGAACACCGGGATCGGGTCGTCCCGCTCGCTCGCCATCCGGTCCAGGGCCATCCCGCCCCCGACCGAGCCCGTAAAGCCCACCGCCCGGATCGACTGGTGGCGCACCAGTCTCGCCCCGATCGCCCGCTCGCGCCGCCCGCCAGAGTGCAGGTACGCGAACACACCCGGGTCCATCGAGCACTGGGCGACCGCGTCGCAGATGGCCCGGGCGACCAGCTCGCCCGTGCCCGGGTGCAGCGGGTGCCCCTTGACGACGACCGGGCACGCCGCGGCCAGCGCGCTGGCGGTGTCGCCGCCCCCGGTCGAGTAGGCGAGCGGGAAGTTGCTCGCGCCGAAGACCGCGACGGGTCCGAGCGGGCGCAGCATGGATCGCAGGTCGGGCTTGGGCGCCGGGCGGCGCGCCGGGGCGCCCCGGTCGATCGTCGCGTGCACCCAGTCGCCCTGGCGGACAACGTGCGCAAACAGCAGCATGGTCGAGGTGGTCCGCTCGCGCTCGGCCCGCAGACGCGTCACACTCAGCCCCGTCTCCCTGCCCGCGATCTCGAGCAGCGACGGGCCCAGGTCGGTGATGTTCTGCGCGATGCGCTCCAGCAGCACGGCGCGCTCCTCGCCCGAAGACTGCCCGAAGCTCGCGAACGCGCTCCAAGCGCCCGACGCGGCGCTGTCGATGTCCGCGTCCGTCGCCGCGTGGTACTCCACACCGATCGCCCGCCCCGAGCACGGGTCCTCAGCGAAGAACTGGTCCACCTTGGGGCAGGGGCCGACCGCCTTGCCGCCCACGATCGAGAGGCCCTCGATCTTCTCGAGCGCCTTGCTCCTGGTGGCGAACGCCCCGGTTGCCTGTGCCGACATGCCTGGTCTCCAGTGACTGCGCACAGGATCGACCCGAAACGGGCGTCGCTGGGGCGAAATCAGCGATGTCCGCCGATTTGTTTGGAATGAGTTCGGACCGCAGAGGATCCAGACGGAGTTCCCGCCCGCGCCCACCCGGATTGAACCCCCAAACATTCTCCGATTCCGCCCTTCCGTTGAACGCGGTTTGTTCGGTATACTCGCCGGCCATGCCCGCCCGAGTCCGCTCATTCCTGCTCCAGGGCGTCGACGCCAGCCTCTGCGAAATCGAGGTCGATGTCGACGACACCGCGATGGAGAAGCAGATCATCGTGGGGCTGCCCGACACGGCCGTCCGCGAGTCGCTCGAACGCGTCCGCTCCTCCATGAGCAACGCGGGCTACCCCTTCCCGCGCGGTAAGGCGGTGGTCAACCTCGCCCCGGCCGACGTCCGCAAGGAGGGCCCGCTCGACGACCTGCCCATCGCCGGGGGCATGCACATCGCCCAGGGCGTCGCGCGCGACGGCGCGGGCGGGCTCGACCCCCGGCGCACGCTCTTCGCCGGTGAGCTCGCGCTGGACGGGCGCGTCCGCCCGATCCGCGGCGCCATCGCCGCGGCGGTCCTCGCGCGCGACTCGGGCCTCGAGTCCATCGTCGTCCCCAGCGCCAACGCGGGCGAGGCGGCGGTCGTCGAGGGGATCAATGTTTTTGGTGTGCGCACGCTCACCGAGGTCCTGGGCCTGCTCTCGGGCCATCTCGACGCGGACCCGGTGCAGGCGCCCGACGTGCGCGCCATGCTCGAGCGCGCCGAGGCGCCCGTGGATTTCGCCGAGGTGCGCGGGCAGGAGGCCGTCAAGCGCGCCATCGTCATCGCCGCGGCGGGCGGGCACAACCTTCTGATGCTCGGGCCCGCGGGCTCGGGCAAGACCATGATGGCCAAGGCCCTGCCGGGCGTCATGCCCGCGCTCACGCCCGACGAGGCGATCGAGATCACCCGCATCTACTCCGCCGCGGGCGAGCTGGCCCCGGGCAAGAGCCTGGTCACCACCCGCCCGGTGCGCACGCCGCACCATACCGCGTCGTCTCCCGCGATCGTCGGCGGCGGCGTCGTCCCCCGCGCCGGCGAAATCAGCCTCGCCCACAAGGGCGTGCTCTTCCTCGATGAGCTCCCCGAGTTCTCGCGCGACGTCCTGGAAACCCTGCGCCAGCCCATGGAGGACCACGTTGTCACCATCGCCCGCGCCCACGCGTCGGTCCGCTTCCCCGCCAGCTTCATGCTCGTCGCCGCGATGAACCCCACGCCCAGGGGCGACATCGCCCCGGGCGAGGTGGGCAAGCGCGAGATGGAGCGGTACCTGGGCAGGATCTCGGGCCCGCTGCTCGACCGCATCGACATCCACATCGAGGCGCCCGCGGTCCCCTGGAAACAGCTCAGCGCCGAGCCCACCGGGACCAGCACCGCCCAGATGCGCGAGCAAGTCAACAGCGCCCGCACCATGCAGGCGCAGCGCCAGGGCGCGAGCGTCACCAACGCCCGCCTCAGCGGCAAGCAGCTCGACGAGCGCGCCGCGATGACCGACGAGGCGCGGTCACTCCTGGGCGACGCCATCACCGGGCTGGGCCTGAGCGCCCGCGCCTACGACAAGATCCGGCGTATCTCGCGCACCAACGCGGACCTGGCCGCGGACGAGATCATCGCGGCTGACCACATCGCCGAGGCGGTGGGGTACAGGCTGCTGGACCGGCGGGTGTAGGGCCTAGGGGTGCTCGTGCTGCTCGCGTTGGTACTCGTGCGAGTGTGACGTGCCGTCCGCGTGGACGTGGTACGTGTCCTGCCCGAACCC
>JAJDDH010000126.1 GCA_029260415.1 Phycisphaerales bacterium
CTTGGCGACGCGGTGCAGGTAGCCCACGCCCTTGTCGATCGCCTGTTCCTCGTAGATGCCCGCGTAGTACAGGCTCGCGACGCCCGCGGCGGAGCGGGGCCAGGCGCTGGACCCGGTTTCGAGCTGGTACTTGAACCCGCCGTCCGCGTTCTGGCAGCGCCGGATGTAATCGACCGCCTTGTCGATGACTTCCTTCTTGACCTCGATGCCCGCGTTGCGGGCCGAGCGCAGGGCCATGACCTGGCAGATGGTGACCGAGACGTCCGCGTCGTAGGGGACGGGGTTGTAGCGCCAGCCGCCCTCGTCGTTCTGGGTGCGCTCGATCAGGCGGATGGCCTTGACGAGCGTCTCGTGCAGGCGCCCGCTGAGCGCCGTGTCGCCCCCGCCCGCGGTCATGCCGTAGGCCTCGCCCAGGAACAGCGTCGCGAACCCGTGCCCGTACATGGGCCCGTTGGCGGCCTCGGCGGCGATGAGCCCGTTCTCCGCGGCGTTGGCCAGCACGAAGTCCAGCCCGCCACGGATTGCCTGCGCGTGCTCGCCCCGGCTGGGGGTGTTGCCGTCGCCCATAAGCGCGAGGCAGGCGAGCGAGGTGATCGCGACGTTCTTGCCGAAGCGCCCGCCCGACCATGAGCCGTCGGACTGCTGCTGCGCGTCGAGGTAGCCCAGGGCCTTGGCGATGGAGGCGTCCAGCGCCGGGGTGATCTCGTCCTGGGCCGCGTTGTTGGCGGCGGAGGGCGGGGCGGGCGCGTCCTGGGCGAGCGCCGGGGCGCCCGCGAGGGTGAGCAATGCGATCGCGGGGATCAGCGTGTTCACGGCTGGCGCTCCTCGGCGAGCCTGCGGTAGTACGCCTCGGTCAGGCGCTCGTACAGCGAGCTGTAGCGGTCCGATCGTCCCTGATAGAGCGCGTCGCGCACACGCTCGGGCAGGGCGCCCCACGCGGCGCGGGCGGAGTCGATCTCGGGGTTGAGCTGCCCGTCCTGACGCCCGGGGGGGGTGCTCTCCTCCGTGTTGTCGCCGTCGGACGCCTCGCCCTGCTGCTGCTGTTGCTGCTGCTGGGGCTGGTTGGGCTGTTGCTGCTGCTGGCTGGAGCTGCTCGACGAGCTCTGCGACTGCTGCTGGTTGTTCTTCGCGGCCTCGATCACCTGATCGAGCTTGCGCAGGATGTCCTCCTGCAGGCGCTGCGTCGCCAGCCCGGTGTCGCTCAGCTCGCCCAGTCGCGAGGCGGACTCGCCCATCAGCGCCGCGGCCTGCTCGAAGGCCTGGGCCGCCTCCTGCTGGGTCAGCTCGCGCTCCAGCTCGGCCTGGGCCGCGTCGGGAAGCTCGCTCGGCGCGTCCCCGCCCTGACCGGCCTGCTCAAGCCCGAGCAGCTCGTCGAGGCTCTCCAGACGCTCGCCGTCCTGCACCGCCTCCTGCGCGCGCACGGATGTCGCCCCGATCGCAACAGCGACCATCGCGCTCAGGACTGTCGCTCGGATGCTCAAGGCTGGGCCTCCTCGGGCTGGGTGGGCATGTCCACCGGGAGTTCTACATCCTCACCGGGCTGCTGGTTCATTTGTTCGATGAGCTCCACGGCCCGCTCGCCCAGGCGACGCTGCATCTGGGAGAGCGTCCCGGCCTCGATGCCCGACGCCCGCTCGTCCCCCTCGTGGGCCCGGCGGGTGAGCTGGGCGATCTGGGCCTGCATGGAGCGGAGGAGCATCAGCTCGGCCATCGGGGGCACGAGGGGGGGCTCGGGCTGGTCGCCTCCGCCCTGCCCGCCGCCGCCACCGCCGCCGCCCTCCTCGAACTCCTGCTCGTCGGGCTCGGGCTGGCCCAGGGCCTCGACGAGCATCTGCAGCGTCTGGATCGACATGGACTGGTTGAGCACGACGCCCTGGCTGACCTCGCCCTGGCCCAGCGTGTCCGCGGCGGCGCCCATCAGCGAATCGAGCTGCTCGTGCGCCAGCGCGAACATGAGCGAGTCGCCCAGGCCCTCCACCTCGCCCAGCAGGGTTTGCAACCGTTCCTGCAGTGTCCGCTGGCGCGCGCCCATCGCCCGCACCCCCGCGCGCTGTCGGCGCGTCAGCTCCTGACCCAGCAGCTCGCCCGACTCGGCGCTGAGCGCCACTTGTTCTTCGAGCGTCTCGCGGTACGCCTGGCGCAGCTCGGCCCGCAGGCGGTCCTGCTCGCGGTCCTGCGCCTGCTCGTCGATCTTCTCGGCCTCCGCCTTGGCCTCAGAGAGCAGACGCAGCGACTCGCCCTCGCTGAACGAGACGCCGTCGGCGACGATCTCATCGGCGCGGAGCAGCCCGATCGCCTCGCGCTGCTTGCCCGAGGCCTCTTCGAGCAGGTCGCCCACGGGGCGCATCTCGCCCGGCCCCTCGCGCACCTGCGCCAGCACGCCCAGGGTGTTCTGGTCCAGGCGGATCATGCCCGCGTCGAGCCCGGTGTAGTCGTTCTTGGCCTTCGCGTCGGCGAGGTTGGCGATCTCGCGCTGCTGGCGGGTGATGAGCGCTTCGATGGATTCGATGATGCTCGCGAGCATGCGCCGCAGGGCGCTGTCCTTGTTCCTGCCCGCGTTGTCGAGCTCCTCGAGCATCTGCTCGAGGGCCTCGATCGCCTCGTCCTGGTTCTGGGTGGCGCCGCCCGTCTGGTTCTGCGAGATCTGCTGGGAGGCTTCTTCCAGCGATTCCTGCAGGCCCTGCTCACGCCCCTGGCGGGCGGCCTCGCTCATCGCCTCGCCCTGCGCGGGGTCCACCTGCGCCATCTGGCGTCCGCGCTCGCCCAGCTCGTCGAGCGCCTCGCGGGCCTGCTCGGCCGCGTCGCGCTGGCGCTGGGCGATGCGTTCCAGGTCGCTCAGCTCCCGCGGGCTCAGCTCGCTCAGCTCCCGCCCGAGCGTCTCCTGCCCGGCGCGGGCGGTCTCCTCGCGGATGCGACGCTGTTCTTGCAGCAACCGCTCGACGCTACGCCGCACGAGCCAGCCGTCCTCGCCCCGGTCGAGCAGGGCGATGAGCGAGCCGAGCTCCTCGCGCACGTCGTCCTGCGCCTCAACGCCCTCCTCGCGGAGCTGCTCGGCTCTGGATTCGTCGGGCTCGTCCATCGCCTGCCCGGCTTTCTGCGCCGCGTCCGACGACCGCTGCCCGGCGCGTGAGAGCATCCCCTGGGCCTCGTCGAGCATGCTGGCCAGCGACTGGTCGCTCAGCGCGTTGCGACGTTGGCGCTGGCGGAGGCGTTCGATGACCTGGCGCTGCTCGATGAGGCGCTGGGTCATCGCGTCCTGCTGCTGCTGGAGGTCGGGCGAGGGGCCGTTCTGGTCGAGGGACTGCTCGAGGGTCTGCTGGGTCTCGTCGAGGCGCATGGCGGCGCGCCGGACGCCGCCCAGCTCGCCGCGGATCTGCTCGATGAGGTCGGTCTCGCTGATGACGCGGAGGGTGCGCACGCCCGAGCGTGAGGGCTCGCGGTCGATGCCGTCGAGGCGTTGGGTGTCGAGCGCGAGGGCGACGATGCGGACCTCGTCGCCCGGGACGACGCCCAGCGTGCTCAGGTCGAGGCTGGCGTTGGCGACGGCGTTCGTGACGCCCGCGCCGGCGTCGAGCTCGGTGCGGACGATGATCTCCGCCTCGCCCACGGCTTCGGGGGGCGCGCCGGGCGAGCCCGAGGGCGCCTTGGCGATGGCCCGCTCGAGCGCGACCCAGCGGAGGCCCAGATCGTCGCGTCCCTCGCCCGACGCGCCGATGACGGCCGTCGCGAGCACGGACTCGTCGCGGGCGGGCGCCGTGACGCTGACGCTGGGCGCCTGGTCCTGGGTTGCTTCAAAGACGAAGGCGACCTCGTCGCGCGGGGAGAGCGCGTCGGCGTCCACGACCGGGGGCGCCGCGCGGAGCGACTCGTCGAGCGTCATCCGGAGCGTGATGGTCGCCCCGTCCGCCGCGACGCTGACGTCGCGGGCCGAGCGTTCAACCAGCTCGATCCAGTCCTGGCGCTGCGCCTGATCGATCGAAACGGGCTTGCTGAAGTTCAGCGTCAGATCTACGCGCGACCCGCCCAGCACGGGGCCGACCGGGGGCGCGCCCTCGGGAGCGGCGCCGAGCTCGATGAGCCCGCTGGCCAGGGCGCCCGTCGAGGTGCTGGCGTACTCGGGGGGTGTCACGACGGCCTGCGCGCCAACCAGCACGGGGGGATCGACCAGTCGGAGGCTGCGGGTGCGCGTCCGGTCGTCGTCGGTCTCGAACCAGTACTCGAGGGTGACGCTGCGGGCGCCCTCGCCAGCGCGGGGCGGGGGCATGGCCTCGATGAGGCGTTCGTACAGCTCGCCCTCGTGCTCGCCGACGCGCACGTCCCGGCGCTGCCCGGCAAGCACCACGCGGCGCGACTCGCCCGAGGTCTTGAAACCCTTCGCGTCGGTCAGGCGGTACCGGGCGTTGACCAGCGTCCGCCCCGGCGCCCGGCTCGTCCTGGTGATCACCGCCCGCAGGGGCAGGGCGGTGTCGCTCGGGTGGACCTGCGCCAGCGTCGCGTCCTCAACCACGTACCGGCTGGGCCACTCCGCGCCGCTCCAGGGCGTGAGCACCCGGGCGACGCCCGTTCGGCTGAGCGCGGGCTTGACGAAAATAAACGACATCGCCAGCGCCGCGACGAGCGCGAGGGCGCCCAGGGCGCGCAGCGTCTGTTTCGGGTCGGTCAGCCTGCCCGCGGCGTCGGGGCTGAAGGCGTGCTGGGCGTCGTCGATGGCGCGGCTGTGCATGGCGCGGGCCGCGGGGTCGTCGGGGGTGGGCTCGCCAGCGAGTTCCAGGCCCGAGGCGAGGCGCCCGGAGGCGCCCGGGTCCAGGCGCTCAAGGCGCAGGGCGAGCGAGGTGAGGCTGGGGGCGAAGCGCCAGGCGCCGCCCACGATGCGGGCGATGGCGACGCCCAGAACCGCCAGGCCCGCCAGGAGCATGATCCAGCGCAGCCCGCTGGGCAGGCGCAGCGCGTAGTCGATGGCGATGAGCACGATCACGCCACCCAGCGCCCCGCCCAGCACCCACGCCCCGCCGCGCGTGAGCAGCAGCGCCCGCGACCGGGCGCGAACCCGCGTGAGCGCGTCACGCAGGGCGTGGACCCGCGGGTCGGTCTTTGTGCGTTGCGTTGGCGCGTTGATGGTGCTCATGCGATCGTCGATCCAGGGGGTCCCGGGTGGTCCCGGAGACCTGTAGAGAGGTTCGGGCGCCCGAGGGCCCCGGATTGAACAATCACCCGCCCGGCACGCTTATGCCAGGCGAATCAGCCTCCGACCCACCCATTCCAGCGCCAGCAGCGTGATGAGCAGCGCCAGGATCAGCGGGCGGTCCCACAGCGGGCGGACCTCGCGCGGGCCGGTCATCACCAGCTCGCGGTTGGGCAGCAGATCGCCCAGCGTTCCCAGCTGCGAGACGGGCACGACCTGTCCGCCTGTTTGCTGGGCCAGCTCCGCCAGCGCGTCGTGGTCCGTCTCCGGGCGGCGGCGCTCGTCGTCCGAGGGCCAGACCTCCAGCGTCGCATGCAGCCCCAGCGGCGCCAGCAGCGGCTCGGTCACGCGCACGCTGTACGTCCCCGGCTCATTCGTCGCCCACGACGACCCGAACGAGCGGGGCGAGTCGTCGCCCTCGACCAGCACGCCCTCGGGCGAGAGGCGCAGCTCGACCGGGCGCGACCCGGCGCTGGCGTCGTCGCGCGTGATCTCGACACGCACACTCGTGGGCGCGGCGTCCACGAGCGATTGATCGAGCAGCTCCAGGCTCAGGCGGACGCTCGCGCCCACCTGCCCGCGCTTGGGTGTGGCGCGGAGGAGCGCGGAGCGCCCGGAGCGGGCCAGGCCCTCGCGCCCGAGCATGCGGATGAGCGGGAGCCAGAAGCGTTCGGGCAGGTCCTCGCCGCGCCCGTAGCGCCAGCGCCAGATCTCATCGGTCGCGACGTACACCACGCGACCGGCGCCGTAGCGCATCGAGAGCAGCGCGGGCGAGCCCGCGCCCAGTGCGCCCGCGCCCTGGTCGTCGAGCAGCTCGGGCGTGAAGGCGCTGGCGGGCACGCCCGCGGCCAGCACGCTCGCGGCGGGCTTGACCCGCTCGGGCCCGATCTTCTGCATCCAGCGCAGACGCGACCAGCCCGTGCGCGGGTCGCTCAGGCGCATCGGCCAGGCGCCCGGCGCGTCGCCCAGCTCCAGCACGCCCAGGCGGGCGCCCTCGGGCGTGCGCACGAGCGTGACGTCCTCGTCCCACGTGTTGAGGCGACCGCTGTCGAGCGATGCGCCCGAGCGGACGGGCAGTAGGTCTCCAAGGGGCGTCTCGAACCAGGTTTCGGGGGTGGCGCCCTCGCCCCCGATCCAGAGCAGCCCGGCGCCGCGGACCGCCACGTGCTCGCGCAGCGCCTCGAGCTGCGAGCGACCCAGCAGGTCGGAGCGCAGGTCGCCCAGCACGATCACGTCGAACTCCTCCCACTCGCCCGGGCTCTGGGGCAGGCGGGTGATCGCGACGTCGCCCTCCTGCGTGTACCGCCTGTTCGCGGCCAGCAGCAGGCTCGACGAGCGGATCGAGCTCTCACGCAGCAGCAGGTTCTTGACGTAGCGGTTCTCCCAGCGGGGGTAGCCGTCGAGGTAGAGCACGCGGAGCGGGCGATCGACGAGCTCGATCGCGAGTGACATCTCGTTGTTGTCGCTGATGAGGTCGTCGCCGCGGGGGACGACGCGGGCGATCCATCGCCGCGCGCCGGGCGTCTCGCCCTTGGGGGTGAGCGTGACGCGGGCCGAGGCGCTCGCGTCGAGCGCGTCGCCTACGGGGCGTTCGGCCAGCACCTCGCCCGTGGACTCATCGACAAGCTGCACGAGCGAGTCCGGATCGACGCGTCCCTCGCCCAGGCGTTCGAGCTCCACGACCACGGGCGTCGAGTCGCGCACGAACGCGAGCTCTGGCGCCTCCACGCCCGTGACGCCCAGGTCGGGCGCGGGGTCGGGCGAGCCCAGTGGGACACTAAACACAGGGATCTGGTCGCTCTGGAGCCTGCGGAGCGAGGCGCGGTCGAGCGCGTCGCTGGAGCGCCCGTCGGAGAGCACGACGATGCCCGAGGTCGGGCGGGCCGCGACGCGTCGGAGGGCCTGCTCGATGGAGGCGCCCAAGGCGGTGCGCCGGCCGTCGGCCTCGCCCAGCTCTGGGGTCGGCGCGTCGCCCGTGAGCTCGTACGCCCCCGCGTCGAACCCGAGCCAGAGCACACGCTTGGACTGGGCGATCGCGGACCACGCGGCGGAGGAACGGTTGAGCGCGTCGGACAGCTGCGCGTTGCGGGTTGTTCCGCCCGGCGCGTCGGGGACCTGCATCGACGCGGAGCGGTCGGCGAGCACGACCACCCAGTCCGACTCGATGCGGGTCCGCTCGCGGACAAGCTGCGGGCCCGCGATCAGCAGCAGGACCAGCAGCAGCGTGAGCGTGCGCACGACGGCGAGCGCCCCGCGCGCGGCGCGTGGGCCGATGAGCCTCCGGTAGCACCACCACGACGCGAGGGCGGCCAGCACCGCGCCCATCGCCCACACCCAGGGCGCGAGCGGGCGGGCGAGCTCGAGGGCGACGTCCTGCGCGCCAAAGCCCAGCTCGTCGAGGCCCAGGATCGAGTTGAGCAGCTCGTTCATGCGCCCCCCTTGACGGGCGCCGTGTCGCGCAGGTCCGCGTGCGAGCAGAGGCGGGCGAGGAAGAGCTCGACCAGCCCCAGCCCGAGGGCCGCGGCGAAGACGATCCAGGCGTACTCACGCCCGCGCCGGGGCGCGTCGAAGGCCTGCGCCACGCTCTGGGCGCCCGACGCGGTGTCGGCGGTGTCCTCGGCGCCGATCCACTGCAGCTGCGTCTCGGGCGAGAGGGTCGCGAGCCAGCGCTGCACGCGTTGGGAGTCTTCGGGGTCGGCGCGGGTGGCGCTGGTGTCCGGGTTGACGACGACGCTGGCGCGGGAGGCGCCGCGCTGGTCGATGGCGCGCCACGCGCCGGCGGTGCGGACCGCGTCGCGTGTGAGCCCGGCCTCGTCGAGCGAGAGCGAGGCGCCGCTGTTGGACACGGGCGTCAGCTCGACGCTGCCGGTGGGCGCCAGCACGCGGGCGCCGGCGATCCCGCCGTAGGCGCCCCGGGCGCGCCCCACGCCCTGGCGGACAATTTCCTGCAGCAGCGGGACGAGCAGGGGCTTGGTGGGCAGGTCGGACCACTGCGTGTCGATGGCGCTGGCAAACAGCACCACGAGCCCGCGTCCGTTGTCGTCGCCCGCGGGCGGGGAGGCGATCACGAGCGGGGCGGAGTCCTCGGCCTGCAGGATGACGCTCGCGCCGCTCTGCGGGTCGATGGAGACGGGCAGCAGGCGCTGGACGCGGACGGGCTGGGCGAGAAACTCGAGCTCGCCCGCGATGAGTGACAGCAGCGTGTTGTCGTCGCCCGTGCGCACACCCATGGGCGTTGCGTACTGGCGGGCCTCGCGCCCGATGGTCAGTCGCAAGCCCAGCGATCGGGTGAGGCGGTCGGTCCAGAGCTGGGCGCCCGCGTCGCCGGGCGGGAAGGCGACGACGAGCCCGCCCGAGCGGGCGAAGTCCGCGATGCGGTCCCACGCGCCGGCGTCGATGAGGTCTGGGCGGGGCAGGAGCAGGGCGTCGAGGCGGGCGAGTCGGGTCGCGTCGATGACGCCCGGCTCGACCTGTTCGAGGGCGATGCCGCCGAGCCCTGAGCTTTCGCCCGGGCTCAGCGCCAGTCGGAGCCAGTCGCCCGGGGTGTAGCCCTCGACGCCGACGCTCCCGGCGTAGCGCCCGGGCGCGGCGATGCCCACGCTGATCGACTCGCGCACCTCGAGCGCGCGCCGGCGGGTGTTGTCGCGCTGAAGCTCATCGGGATCGATCTCGGCGCGGAGCACGAGCGGGCCGTCCTGCTGGGCCTTGGTCAGCGTCTCGGCGTCGAGCGAGACGAGCGCCTCGCCCTCGGACTGCCCCTGGCTCCAGCGGACCGTGCCCTGCCCGAGCGTGAGGCTGGGGTTGAGGTCGGAGAGGAGTCGGACGCTGCTGACGGCGCGCTGCCCGATGGCGCTGCCCGAGCGGCGCAGGGCGACGCGGGCCTGGCCCGTGCCCAGGGCGCCGGAGGTTCCCGACGCGACGACGAGCGATCGCATGGGCTCGAGCGCTTCGATCGCGACATTGCCCGCGCCGGGGGGTGGGGGGCTGGTGACCAGCAGCGCCTCGACCGAGTCGCCCAATCCAGGCAGCGGCGCTCGCCCCACGCCCTGACCGGCGCGGAACTCGGACGCGATGAGCACGCTGACGGGGGGCGCGTTGTCGTCGCGGACATTGAGCACGGACGCGAGCGTTTCCGCGGCGCCCAGGTAATCCACCCCGCTGTCGGTTGCCTCGGTGTTCTCGACGGCCCGCATGACGCCCGCGATGTCGGCTGTCGCGGGCAGCGCGACGGACTGGGCGGGGGCGGCGAGGGTGATGAGCGCGGCGCGGTCGCCCCGGGCCTGGTCGAGGCGCTGCAGCGCCTGCGTCGCGATGGCCTTGTGCCGGTCGAGGGCGGACTGACCATTCTCGTTCAGGTCGCTCGTGATGGAGTTGTCGAGCAGGATGACGAGCGTGCGGGCGTTGGAGCCCAGGCCGGTTCCGCCGCCAAGCATGGGGCGGGCGATGGCGAGCGCGAGCAGGGCGACGAGCAGGCAGCGTGCCGCGAGCAGGAGCATCTGCTCGAGGGTCATGCGCCGGCGCTGGGTCTTGTAGGCCTCGAGCAGGAACCGCATCGCGCCCCACGGCACGGGCTTGCGCTTGCGGCGCATGAGGATGTGGATCAGGATCGGGACGGCGATCAGCCCGAGACCCACAGCAAGCAGCGCTGGATGAAGGATCGTCATCGCCTCACCCCGACTTGCTCCGCTTGATCATCGCGTTCCGGCGCGCCACGAACGACGCCAGCGGCGGGCCCAGCCAGTCGTGCGTGCTCACCCGCTGGTAATCGAACCCGAACCCGCGGCAGATCTTCTCGACCTTCTCCAAGTGCGCGTTGAACGTCTCCAGGTACGCCTTGCGGATCGATCGCGGGTCCAGGCGGAGCTTGCCCTCGCCCTCCAGGCCCTCGAATGGCGCGGAATCGGCGAAGTCGAACGAGGTCTCCGCCCGGTCGAGCGTCTGAAAGACGATCGCGTCGTGCCCCCGGTGCTTGACGCGAGCCAGCGCGGCCTTGATTTTTTCGGGCTCCTCGAAGCAGTCGGAGAGGATGGCGAACAGGCACCGGTTGGTGACCTTGGCCAGCGTCTGGTCGATGACGCGTCCGAAGTCCGTCGGCGCGTCCACGGGCTGGGTGGAGAGCGACTCGACGATCTTGCGCCAGTTGGAGCGCTGCCCGGAGCGCCCGACCATGGCGCGGATCTCGTCGGCGAAGACGACCAGCCCGGCGCGGTCGGACTGGTGGAGCGTGATGTACGCCAGCGCCGCGGCGAGCGCAGTCGCGTGGTCGAACTTGGTCCAGTTGGAGCGTCCGTCGAGCGAGACCTTGCGTCCCGAGCCCGAGGCGTCCTCGAAGGAGCGCGAGCCGTAGTTCATCGAGCCCGAGGAATCGACCATGACGACCAGGTCGAGGTTGGTCTCCTGCTGGTACTGCTTGACCTGGAGGCGGTCGGTGCGGGCGTAGACCTTCCAGTCGAGGTGTCGC
>JAJDDH010000127.1 GCA_029260415.1 Phycisphaerales bacterium
GGGTGGCGACGTCGAGCGGGTCGATGGAGGTCAGCTCGATGTCGGGCGGCCCGTCGAGGGCGGCGCCGAGCATCTCGGCGAGCTGCCCGGTCTGGTAGCTGGGGTATGCACGAGGCGCGGTCATGGCCCGGCGCTCCTGAGGCTTACGGGGCGCGGTACTCGTTGTTGACCAGGGTGATGACGGCCTGGGTGATGTCCACGCTGTCGTGGGCGTAGAGCACGGTCTTGGAGAGGATCGCGCGCTCCATGTTGGTGTCCGCGGCCTGCTGGGGCAGGGGGAACTTGGAGTCGTCGAGCAGGACCATGTCGTAGCCCTCACGCTCGGCGATCTTCTTGATCCCCGCCTCGATCTTCAGGTACAGGGCGCGGAGCGAGTCGCCCCGCTGGAGGGAGATGGTCTGGGTGAGGATCTGCTTGCGCGCCTCGGCCTGCTGCTGGAGTTCGAGGCCCTCGCCGAACTTGGCGCGCCACTCGGCGCTGTCGCGGGGGATCATCTTCAGGTCGTCCTCGATGTCCGCCAGACGCTTGGTCAGGTCGTCGAGCTTGGCCTGGCTCGTCTGAATGACGGACTGCAGGTCCGCCTCGTGGCGTCCCTTCTCTTCGAGCCCGTCGAGGATCGCGGGCAGGTCAACGGTGGCGATCGCGGTGGGCTGCGCCGGGGGGCGGGCGGCGTTGGCGTTGGCGGCGTTGGTCCAGACGAGCGAGGTCGCGACCATGGCCAGGGCGGCCAGGGCGACGGTCATCGCGGTCAGGGCGCGAGCGGGTCGGGTGTTCATGGGGTGGTCCTCTCTCACGGTGGGTCTGGGGCGAACTCGCGTGGACGCCCGGAGGGATGGTACGCGGGGGGCGGCCCGTCACAAAGTGGGCGACCGGGCGGCTAGAAAGGCAGATCGATGGAGAAGGTGAAGACGCGTGTTTCGTCGCGGTCGGCCTTGAGCAGCGGGACGCCGAAGTCAAAGGCGAGGGGCGCGGGGGAGAGCTGGGGGACGTAGAAGCGGACGCCCACGCCCACGGTGACGCGGTAGTCGTCGAACCCGGGGTCCTCGGTAACGGTGCCCGAGTCGATGAAGCCCACGACGGAGAACATCTCTTCGAAGACGGGCTGGGTGACCTGGGCGCCGGCGAAGAAGAGGAACGTGCCGCCCACGGGGTCGTTGCCCTGCATGAGGGTGTCGTTGCGGATGCCCTTGGGCGAGACGGTGCGGAACTCGCGGCCGCGCATGGACTGGCCGCCCAGGTAGTAGCGTTCGTAGAGGGGGGTCTCGGACTGGCCCTGGGGGATGTAGCCCACGCGTCCGCTGAGCTCGAGCATGGTGGAGCGGCCCAGGTAGTCCTCGCGGAGGGCGAGGAAGACGGTGTGTGAGGCGTCGAAGCGGGTGAAGGTGTAGTCGCCGCCGAGGGCGCCCATCTGCTCGACGCCGATGGAGGAGACGGAGCCGGAGGTTGGGCGGAAGCGGTTGTCGACGGTGTTGCGTGAGAGTGTGAAGGAGACGCCGGTGAGCACGTCGGGGCCAGCGGCGGCGAAGACGTCGACGGGTCTGCTGGGTGAGATATCGGAGAGCTCGACCTGCTCGAGGCGGAAGTTGAGGGCGCCGTTCCAGCGGGTGCCGAACCGGCGACCGATGCCAAAGCGTGTGCCCAGGCGTCGCTCGTCGAACTCGTCGAAGTCGCGGTCGCGGTAGAAGAGCTGGACGGAGCCGGAGTAGTCGGTGTCGAAGAGGTAGGGGTCGGCGAGGGAGACGGAGTAGCTCTGGACCTCGTTGCCCGGGAGGATGTCGATGCTGAAGGTCTGGCCCGCGCCCCGGAAGGCGCGCCCGGAGAACATTTCGCCGATGGAGTCGGGGGTGTCGGTGAGGTCGAAGTTGCGTTGGGTGAGCGAGAGGGTGCCGATGAGTCCGGCGTCGGAGCTGACGGCCGCGCCGATGTTGAAGCTGCCCGTGTTGGTTTCCTCGACCTCGACGAGCACGTCGCGGTACTCGGGCTCGGACGGGTCCGGGGGCTGGAGCGTGATCTTGACGCCGCTGTTGTTGAACAGGCGGGCCTGGCGGAGTGCCTCCTCGGAGTCGCGGATCGCGGTGGTGTCGAGCGTGCGATCGGGGCGGACCTCGATGAGGCGGCGGATGACGTTGTGCTTGGTCAGGTCGTTGCCCGAGATGTGGACCTCACCCGTGAGGTAGCGGTCGCCCTGTTCGATGATGATGAGCAGGTCCACGAGCGGGAGCTCGGGGTCGCGCTTCTCGGCGTTGGAGACGCGGACGTCGGCGTAGCCCAGGATGCCGTAGGCGTCCTGCACGAGCTCGAGCGATTCCTGCAGCGCCCGGACGCCGTAGACGTCGCCCGGCTTCATCGCGATAAGCCCGGCGATCTGCTCGGGGGTGAAGACGAGCGCGTCCTCTTCGGTCCCGCCCTGAACGAGGACGGAGCGGAGGGTGTAGAGCGGGCCCTCGTCGATGAGGTAGGTGACGATGGCTTCTTTGCCGTTGGGCGATGGCTGGACCATCGTGTCGGCGCGGATGTCGAGGTAGCCGTGGTTGCGGTAGAACTGGATGAGTGAGGCGACGTCGGCGTCGAGCTGGTCGTCGTCGAGCGGGCCCTTGCGGAACAGGCCCGAGGTCCGCGTGCTGATCTCGCGCCGGAGTTCCTTGCTCTGGAACGCGGTAGCGCCCTCGAAGCGGATCGCGGTGATCTTGAGTCGGTCGCCCTCGCGGATCTGGAAGAGGACGATGCCGCTCTCGTTGAGCTCCTCTTCGTTGACGGTGACCTGCGCGAAGTAGTGCCCCTTCTCGCGGTAGAGGTCCTCGATGCGGCGCGCGGCGCGGTCCACCTGGAAGCGGTCCACGGGCGTGCCCACGAGCAGGTCCACGGCCTGGGCGATCTCCTGGTCGCTCAGGCGTCGGTTGCCCGAGATCTGCACGTCCAGCACGATCGGGCGTTGCTCGAGCTCGAAGATGACGTCAACGGAACCGTCGTCCAGGAGCTGGACGAAGGTCTCGACGCGGGAGAACAGCGAGAGGCGGTTGAGCCTCCGGATGTCGTCGTTGAGGGTTTCGAGGCGGAAGGGGGCGCCGCGGTAGACGCGGATGTTGTTGATCGCCTTCTGGCGGGCGCTGGGGTCCAGGGGTCGGGGCTGGGCCTCGTCGTCGAGCGGGGGCGGGGCGCGGAGGACGACATCGGCGACAAGGCGCCCCTCGTAGACCGTGAGGTCCTCGGGCTGGGCGGGCTCGCTGGCGGTGGGCGCGGCGAGCGCGTGGGCGCCAAGCACGGCCGGCGAGGCGGCCAGAGCCAAGGCGCCGGCAATCGCGGCGAGCCCCCGAGCGGTGCGCGGTCCTTGCGAGCCGGGCGGGGGAGCAGTCAGGCGTGAGCGTCCATACACGTGCAGGGGACGATACCTCGCAGAGACCCGTGACACAAACAACAGCGCGCGGGCCGCAACGGTACGGGGCGCGCGCCCCCTCTTCCAGATCGACGCCCCCGGTCGGCTTGCCGAAACCGGGGGGTGGGGGTAGGGTACGCTGTCCCGGCGCGGCTTGTGCGCCGGGATCGGTGTGGGCAATGGACGCCCCCCGCAGCCCGATTCTCCCGCTCCTTGGGGGATCCGGGCCAGAGCAAGGATGCTGACCCTCCGGGTTGGCGAGGACCCGAGAGGAGTCGACCGGTGCGACTCGTAGTTGTGTGCTTGCGAAGATTCTCGATGGTGGTCTGTGCGCTTGGCACAATTGGCCTGGGGATCGTGCTGGTCTGGGCGCTGATCCGCCCGGGCGTGATCCAGAGCGTGGGGACGGCGGAGCTCGCGGGGGTTGCGGGGGCGCTGCTGGCGCCGTGCCTGGCCCTGTTCGCCCTCCGCCTGGACAGCCGCATCGCCAGGCGGGACCACCTCGAGGTGCTCATCGAGGCCAAGCTGCAGGCGGCGGGGACGGTTGAGGTCCGCGATCTGACTGCTGAGATCGAATCGGAATCGATCTCGGACGACCGGCGCACGGACAGGGAGCTGGCGCCCGACGAGCAGGAGCTTGTCGAGGAGATCTCCCCGGTCATTGCACGGATTTTCCACGAGGGCGACGTGCAACGGGTCGAGACGAGGCGTCACGCCCGCTCGACGCCCGGCCCGCGCGTGACGGCTGGCTGAGACCGGTTGCGCCCTGAGGGGCCCGGTCGGGCCCTACTGCAGGTTCACGGGCATCACGACATAGACGAAATCGGGGCCCGAGCGGAGCAGCCCGGGCTTGTTGGTCGCCTTGAGCTCGATGATGACCTGCGGGTCGTCGATGACCTTCAGGGCCTCGTTGATGAAGCCCGGGTTGAACCCGATCTCGATGTCCCCGCCCTCGTAGCTGGCCAGGCCCACCTCGACGCGGGCCTCGCCCATCTCGGGTGAGCGGCTCGAGAGCTGCAGCTTCTTGTCGTCGGCGGTGAAGGCCATGCGGACGCCGCGGGACTCTTCGTTGGTCAGCAGCGCGGCCCTGCGGACGGCGGAGAAGAGCACGTCGCGGTCGAAGCCCACTCGGATGTCCTGGTCCTTGGGGATGACGTCCTCGTAGGGCGGGAAGGCGCCCTCGACGAGGTTGGACGAGAGGACCGCCCGCGCGTCGGCGGCGTCCTCGCCGAAGCCGAAGACGATCTGGTTGTCCGTCACGGCGACGTTGATCGGCTCGTTGTCGTCCCCGATGAGCTTCTGCAGCACGCCCAGCGCCTTGGCGGGGACGATGCAGGCGACGGGTTCGTCGCCCGCGCCTGCGCCGGGGAGGTTGGCGCTGCAGTGGGCCAGTCGGCGCCCGTCGGTCGCGACGAGTTCGAGCTTCTTGCCCTGCTTTTTGAAGAGCACGCCGTTGATCGCGTAGCGGGAGTTCTCGCGCGCCGCGGCGAAGATAGTGCGTGAGACAACTGTCGAGAGGGCGCCCGCGGGGAGGGTGAAGGCGCCGCGGGAGCCCGACGCGATGATCTGCTGAAAGTCGGGGATGGGGGGGAAGTCCGAGGCGGGGTAGCCGTGGAGCTTGAACTCCGCGTCGGCGCCCTTGACGGTGGTCAGGTCGCCGTCGGACTCGATGGTGAGGGTGGGGTCGTTGTCCTCAGCGGAGATGATCTGGCTGAGTTTCTGCGCGGGGACGAGGGTTTCGCCTTCCTCGGAGACGTCCACAGAGCCCAGGCGGAGGGTGAGGGAGATCTCGGCGTCGGTGGCCGAGAGCGTGAGCTCGCCCGCGCCGCCCTCCTTGGTCGCGCAGAGGCGGACGCAGGTGAGCTGGGGCTTGGGGGTTCGAGAGGCGGCGACGCTCGAGACGAGACCGATGGCCTCGAGCAGGGCGGCCCGATCGCAGATGACCTTCATGGGGCAGACTCCAGATATCGTGGTCGGAGTGTATCCGGGCCCCGGTCTGTGGGGTGTGTGGGGTGGGTGTGGGCGGCTGGTGGGGTGGAGAGCCTGTGCAACTCTCGGGCCGAACGCTGCCGGCGTCAGGAATCACGCCCGGCGGGCCCCCGAGCCCCTCCGAGCCCGGCTATCGTGACTGGATCTGATACTTACCCAGATACCGACGAACCGCGTCCCGGGCGCCCAAGCGGGCGGGGGCCAGGGACGCGCGGGCGGTAGCTGTCGAGAAAGGAAGGCGAGCATGTCATTCGAGGCGGCGGT
>JAJDDH010000128.1 GCA_029260415.1 Phycisphaerales bacterium
GACTACCCACTCGCAATAAGGAGTCAATAAACAGGCGATAACCCTTTACTGTCGGTACGCGTCCGGCTGAAGTATGCGCTGACTGCAGTAGTCCCAGATCTTCGAGATCTGCCATTACATTGCGGATTGTCGCCGGGCTTAGTTCCATACTGCTATCCCGAGCCAGGGTGCGGGAGCCGACTGGTTGACCATCTCGAATGAAATGTTCTACCAGGGCTTTAAACAGGTACAGACTCCGCTCCGGCAGTTGGGATGAATCGTTTACTGATCTTGTTGGCATTTTTAAATCTTTCGTAATATTACCGGTGAAATCCGGCTTTCTCGGTATCTGACATATTGGCTCGTTCCTCAGACCATGATAGCTTCACACATCCAGTATCTATATTATCGCGATATGTTCGAAAAAATAGCACTAATTACCAATAACGACGCCACGGAAATTGTCGATACCCTGCAAACGGTGACAAATTACCTGTCGTCGCGCGATATTGAACTTATCTTAGACGAAAACTGCGCAAAATTGTTACCAAATTCTGGTTTTCGTGAACTGGATTTGGAACAACTGTCAAAGGAATGTGATTTAGCTATCGTTATCGGCGGTGATGGCACCATGTTGCGTGCAGGTCGGGTGCTAGCTGAGCATGATGTTCCCTTGTTGGGCATTAACAGAGGTCGGCTGGGCTTTCTAACCGACATTCCGGCCGACAGCGTAGAATCACATTTGAGTGAGATTCTTGACGGTAATCACTTCATTGCAGAAAGATTCCTGCTCCAATGTCAGGTAGAACGCGATGGCATGAACATCATGGAACGTGATGCCTTTAACGAAGTCATTATTCAAAAGTGGAATATCGCCAAACTGATTGAACTGGAAACTTATGTAAATGAGACCCTGGTTCATAGTCAACGGGCTGACGGCATGATCGTCGCAACGCCAACCGGTTCAACCGCCTATGCCCTTTCAGGTGGGGGACCAATCCTGCATCCGGCACTGGACGCACTGGTATTGGTGCCCATTTGCCCACACAGTTTGAGCAATCGTCCCATCGTTATTGATGGCAACAGTATTGTTGAGATAGTGGTTGGCACGCCTGAAATCGACCACGCCAGACTCAGTTGTGATGGAGAGATCAGTTCTGAACTTACTGCTGGCGATCGTGTGCGTATCCAGAAAAAGGACAAGAAGGTTCGTCTTATCCACCCCGCCAAACATAATCACTTTAATACCCTGCGCAAAAAGCTCCACTGGGGCTAGTTCATATGCTGAAGCAACTGTTAATCCGGAATTTTGCCATCATTGAAGAACTGGATCTTTACCTGAAACCGGGAATGACGGTTTTTACCGGTGAGACTGGCGCGGGGAAATCTATTCTTATTGGTGCGCTTGGTCTGGTCCTGGGCGACCGTGCCGAAAGCAGCATAATTCGTGCGGGATGTGAACGTACAGAAATCAGCGCCAGTTTTGATCTATCTGAAAACTCAGATGTCGGCAGCATACTAGAAGAACAAGCCATCGCTATCGATGATAATGAAATAATAATTCGTCGGGTAATTAGTAACGATGGTCGTTCCCGTGCTTTTATTAACAGCACACCGGTACCTGTGAACCTGCTAAAAACTATTGGTGAGCACCTCATTGATATTCATGGTCAACATGCTCATCAGTCTCTGACAAAACGAGATGCACAGCGCCTGCTTTTAGATAGTTACGGTGGTTATGACAAAGAACTGAACCTGGTTCGTGATAGCTACACCTCATGGCATGAATTACAGGAAAAAATAGTCCAACTAAGTGGTGAAACCGAAAATCATGGGGCACAACTTACGCTGTTACGTTACCAGGTACAGGAACTGGAAACACTGGCACCGGAAACGGATGAATATGAATCTCTATCTGAAGAATTCAAACGTCTTGATAATGCCAATCGCCTCATCGAGCTGACACAACAGGCAACACAAAATGTAATGGATGATGAGTATTCTCTGCACAACAAACTTGCCAACACAATCAGAGACTTGCAGGAAGCTGAACAATTTGATGATTCAATCGCCAACATCCTGGAGTTACTGGAAGGCGCTGCTATCCAGTTATCAGAGGCAGGAGACGAGCTGCGTTTATACCTGGATAAACTGGATCGCGACCCCGAGCGTCTGCAGCATGTTGAGCAAAGATTGTCTGACTTACACGATATGGCACGTAAACATAATATCCAGTCACAACAACTACCAGAATATTTTGAACAGCTACAGCAAAAGTTGTACGAGATGGAGAACAGCGAACATCTGCTCAAGGATCTTGTTAAACAAAAGGATGAATGTTTTCAGCTTTATCATCAGGCAGCAAAAAAATTGCATATATGCCGGGTTAAAACAGCAAAACTAATATCCGGAAAAGTCTCACAAACATTGGAAACACTTGGTATGTCAGGTGGGCAATTTGTAATCGCCATCGAAGAGCAGGATGATGCGCAACCCGGACTACACGGTAGTGATCAAATAGAGTTTCTGGTTTCTGCCAACCCGGGCCAGCCACCACAGCCCTTACGAAAAGTTGCTTCAGGGGGTGAATTATCCCGAATTAGCCTTGCTATCCAGGTAATCAGTAACAATGAAAAAGTAATTCCGACCCTGGTCTTTGATGAAGTCGATGCGGGTATCGGTGGTGGTGTTGCAGAAATTGTCGGTAATCTCCTGCATAGCCTCACCGTTAAACACCAGGTTTTCTGCGTAACACATTTACCGCAGGTTGCATCACTTGGTGATCAACATCTTCAGGTTCAAAAATCCTCAAGCAAGAAAACTACCTATACCCAGGTGGCCGAACTGGAGGACAGTGAGAGAATTGAAGAGATTGCCCGGATGCTGGGCGGTGT
>JAJDDH010000129.1 GCA_029260415.1 Phycisphaerales bacterium
CATGACCCGCGATGACCCACGCCAGCGAGAAGCCCTCATGGATGCCCAACCTCCCGACGCGAACCGTCCGGTGCTACCGATGCGCGAACCGATTCGAGGTGGCGCCCAAAGCCATGAGCGCTTCCTGCCCCCACTGTCACCGACGCATCGTCGTCTCCGACATCGTCATCAAGCAGGGGCACTGGGGCGGACGCCTCGAGACCTGCGGATCAGTCATCATCCAACGCAAGGCCCGCGCCCATGTTGGCGCCGCCATCGCCGGTGAGGGCGTCACCGTCCTGGGCGTCTTCGAGGGCTCCATCGTCTCCGGAGGCGCCGTCCACCTGGGCGAGTACGCCCTCATCCGCGGCTCCGTCCGCGCCCCCAACATCGTCATCGACCACGGCGCCGTCATCGACGACGCACGCCTCGAGATCCCGGGCAACGCCCACGCCGCCCTGACCGGTCACGAGCCCCCCGACATCGACGTCCAGACCCCCACCGCGAGACACGCCGTCGCCTGACCCGCCCGCCCCGCGCGAGTATGGTTGGCCATGCGCCACCCCCCGACCCTCAGCGCCACCACCCGGGCCCTCCTCTGGTCGCTCGCACTCGCGCTGCTCCTGGGCGCCGCCCACGCCGCCCCTCCCGCCGCGGGCACGCCGCCCACGCAGGACCCCGCCGAGTCTGAGGAGATCGTCGCCACCGACGCCCCCGTCTCCATCGGGCAGGGCCCGACCGACGCGCAGATCGCCCAGCGCCTCGCCGAGGTCCTCGACGCCACCGAGCGCTTCACCGACCTGAGCGTCTCCGTCCGCAACGGCGTCGTCTCGCTCCACGGCGTCGCCACCTCCGAATCCATGCGCACGCTCGCGGGCGACCTCACCCAGCGCACCGAGGGCGTCGTCGCCGTCGTCAACAACATCACCCTCAAGCCCGAGCCCGTCCTCACCCTCGCCCCCGCGCGCCGCGAGGTGGACGCGCTCATCCGCGACGTCGTCCGCGCCCTGCCCCTGCTCGTCGTCGGGCTGGTGATCTTCATCCTCACCATGCTCCTGGCGGGCGTGATCTCGCGCACCCTCACGAGCGTCCTCGGGCGCGCCACCGACAGCGACCTGCTCCGCAACGTCCTCCAGAAAGCCATCTTCCTCATTGTCCTCGTCCTCGGGATCTACCTCGCCCTCCGCGTCACGGGCCTCACCCGCGTCGCCCTGGCCGTCGTCAGCGGCACGGGCCTCCTGGGCCTCGCCCTGGGCTTCGCCTTCCGCGACATCGCCGAGAACTTCCTCGCCAGCCTCCTCCTGAGCATCCAACGCCCCTTCCGCCTGGGCGACGTTGTCGAGGTCGACGGGCACAAGGGCGTCGTCCGCAAGGTCACCTCCCGCGGCACGCTCCTCATCGACTTCGACGGCAACCACATCCAGATCGCCAACGCCACCGTCTACAAGAACACCATCAAAAACTTCACCGCCAACCCCCGCGTCCGCATCACCTTCGACGTGGGCATCGGATACGACGACAAGATCGCCAGCGCGCAGGACATCATCCACTGCGTCCTTGAGGATCACCCCGCCGTCCTCAACGACCCCGAGCCGCTCGTCCTCATCGAGAACCTCGGCGCCAGCACCGTCCTCCTGCGCACCTACTTCTGGATCGACAGCACCAGGCACAGCTCCGTCAAGATCAAGTCCTCCGCCATCCGCCTCACTCTCCGCGCCCTCACCAGCGCGGGCGTCTCCATGCCCGACGAGGCCCGCGAGGTCATCTTCCCCCAGGGCGTCCCCGTCATCACCGCCTCCGGACCATCCCCCCGTCCGACCCCAGCGCCAACGCCCCCCGGGCCGGCCGACGCAGACGCCGACGACGTCGCCGTCGAGGCCGAGGGCGATCTCTCCAGCGAGACCGACGACCTCAACCGCCAGGCCGAGACCTCACGCGACCCGGACCAGGGCGAGAACGTGCTTACCGACAAGCCCGACGCCCCGGTCGGCTAATCTCCCACCACCATGCCCGCCGCCCCTGCGCCAGCCGATGCCCGACCCCGCACCCACGCCGGTGTCACACCGCTCGAGCTGCGCCTGCTGGGCATGCTGTTCTTCACACTGCTCACCTCGCTGGGCGCGCTCGTCGCGATCCCGCTCCCGCCCGACGGCGTGCCCATGACCCTGCAGACACTCGCCGTCGTCATCGCCGCGCTCTGCCTGGGCCCCCGCGTCGGCATGGCCAGCATGGCGCTCTACGTCGTCGTCGGCATGATCGGCGCCGGCATCTTCGCCGACGGCTCCGCAGGGCTCGCCGTCCTCGCCGGGCAGACCGGAGGCTACCTCGTCGGCTTCATCCTCTGCCAGCCCGTCATCACCTCCATCATCCGCCGGCGCGACGGCACGATGCGCGGCTGGCTGGCCCTGGTCCTCGCCGTCCTCGCCGGGCACCTGGTCATCTTCGCCATCGGCGTCCCCTGGCTCGGCTACCTCAGAGGCTTCTCCATCTCCCGAGCGCTCGAGGGCGGCTTCTACCCCTTCATCCCCGCCATGCTCCTCAAGTGCGCCATCGCCGTCATCATCGGGCGCTGGGCCTGCCCCTGGGCCATGCGCCGCGTCTGGTAACGCCCGGTTTCGTTCGAGGCATGAAATACGCCCCGCGCGCCCCCGGTTCCACGCTGCATGACAGCACCCGACGCCATCCGAAAGACCGACCCGACCTCGAAGCTCATGATCGCCCCGCGCGTGCTCGCGGGCGCCCCGCTCGCCTTCTTCGGTCTCATGCACCTCATCGGCGCGATGCCCATGCGCCCCCTCGTCGAGGCCGCGGGCCTGCCCGCGCCCGGGCTCATGGCCATCCTCGCGCCCATCGCCCAGCTCCTCGCCGGGCTCCTCCTGCTCTCGGGCGCCTTCGCACGAATCGGCGCCGCCATCGCCATCGGGACCATGGCCGGCGCTGTCATCACCCACATCAAGATCCCCAACGACGCCTGGCCCGTCGCCACCACCGACGCGACCCAGGGCCCCTGGCCCGAGCCCGTCTTCCTGATGTACATCGCCATCCTCATCATCCTGCTCAGCGCCTCCATCCTCTGGCGAGGCTCAGGCGCCTGGGGCCTCGACGCCAAGGCATCCGCCAGCAACGCAACACCTCCCCCGCCCGCCTGACGCGTTCTCTGGGCACATCGCCCCATCCCCGTGCTTCTCGGACCCCCACGCCCCCCTCAGGAGAACCACGCTCTCATCGCCGCCGCCAGCACCCCCCAAGTCCGCCAATCCGCAACATTCCGGGGCGACGCGACCCGATGAGTTGGACGTGATGCGCCCTCGCCCAGCACGACCTCGCCCCGCGTTCTCCCTCGTGGAGCTGGTGATCGTGGTCGCCATCCTCGCCATCATCGGCGCCATCGCCATCCCCCGCGTCGCCTCCTCCGCCGCCAACGCCAGCGAGGCCGCCATGCTCAAGGACTGGCGGTCGCTCCAGAGCGCCGCCGAGCTCTTCGCCGCCGAGCACTCCGGGCTGGGCATCGGACTCCGCAAGTCCGGAGCCGCCGCGACCGCCGCGGTCGTCGTTGACCGGCTCACAAGAACGACCAACGGGGCGGGCGTCTACAACGCCAACGGGAAGTTCGGCCCCTACCTCGACAAGATCCCCTCCAACCGCGAGAACCAGAAGAACACCATCCGCGTCGACGGCGCCGACGCCGGAGCCGGCACCCACGGCTGGCGACTCGACTCCGCCTCGAGCGTCTTCGCCCCCGATACCGCCAACGGCATCGACATCGTCAAGCGGCTCTCCGGCTCCAAGCTCGATCTGGGCGGCGTCGCCGACCTCGGCCCGTAGCCCAACAATCCCCCATGCCCCCACGCCCCAAGAAGCCCGCCCCCAGCGAGCCCGACATCCTCGCCTCCCCCGCCCTCTTCCCCCGCCAGTTCGACCTCGCCCAGCGCGTCGCCCTGCTCGTCCGCATGACCCGCGACACCTACCGCGACTCGACCTTCCTCGACGAACGCACCATGGTCAGCGACCCGCGCGCCATGACCGTCCCCATCCAGGCCCTCGCCAAGCGCCTCGCCCGCGACGCGCGCCCCAACCCACCCGTCAACTACCTCTTCCACACCGCCTTCTGCGGCTCCACCCTCCTCTCCCGCTGCCTCGAACTCCCCGGGACCAGCTTCGCCCTCAAAGAGCCCGGACCGCTCCACCAGCTCGCCTGCGTCCGGCGCGACCTCGCGTCCGACGCCCCCACGCCCGTCCGTGTCGACGACGCCCTGCTCGATGACGCGCTCCGAATCGCGACCACGCTGCTGGCGCGCACCTGGTCCCCGGGCGAGATCGCGCTCATCAAGCCCAGCGACACCTGCAACAACCTCATCGCCCCCATCCTCTCGTCGAGCGCCGAGAGCCGCGCCGTGCTGCTGTACTCGCGCATCGACGACTTCGTCGTCGCCATGCTCAAGAACGACAAACGCCGCGCCTACGTCGCGGGCATGCTCCCCCGCGCCCGTGTGGACCTCGCGGGCGCGCTCGACCATGTCGAGACCGAATCGCTCACCCCGCCCCAGACCGCCGCCTACGTCTGGCTCGCGCAGATCCGAGCCTACCTGCAGGAACTCGCCTCCCACCCCGGGCGCAGCGCCACCCTCGACGGCGCCCTCATCTTCTCCCGCCCCAGCGACGTCATCCGCGCCGTCGCCGCGCAGATGCGACTCAACCTCGCAGACCGCACCATCAACAAGATCGTCAAGGGCCCCGTCTTCAACGCCGACTCGAAAGACCCCACCAGGCCCTTCGACCACGAGGCCTACCAGGCCAAGCGCGCCCAGACCAAGGCCTCGCTCGAGCCCGAGATCCGTGAGGCGCGCAGATGGCTCGACGCGCACGCCAGCGCCATCGACCTGCCCGACGAACTCCCCAGCCCCGCGCTCGCCTAGGCCCCGACAAGCTCCGTCGTGAACCGCAGATCACCCGTGACTGTCCGGTGCACCGGGCACCGGTCGGCGATCTCCATCAGCCTCGCCCGCTGCGCCTCGTCCAGATCGCCCTGCAGCTGGATCTCCACGTCGATGTGGTCCAGGCGCGCCTTCGGGTCGTCGCAGTGCTCGCAGTCCACCGGGTGCCGCCGGTCGTGCCGCAGCGACAGCACCACCCGCTCCAGCGCCCACCCCTTGTGGTCCGCGTACATCCGCAGCGTCATCGCCTTGCACGCCCCCACCGCCGACAGCAGCAGCTCGTAGGGCCCGGGGCCCGCGTTGGTCCCCCCCGCCGCCAGAGGCTCGTCGGCGATCAGCGCATGCCCCGCAGCGACGATCTCGGTTCGATAGTGCTCCCGCCCCAGGTC
>JAJDDH010000130.1 GCA_029260415.1 Phycisphaerales bacterium
ACGCCATCACCGGCGCTGCCGTCCACACCCGACCGGGCCAGACGCTCGAGAACGCCACCATCGTCATCCGCGACGGCCAGATCGTCTCCGTCGGCTCGGGCGCCCCGCCCAACGGCGCCCGCGTCTGGGACGCGACGGGCAAGCACGTCTACGCGGGCTTCATCGACGCCTACGTCGAGGTCGACGCCCCCAAGCCCGACGCCTCCTCCCCGGGCCAGCACTGGAACCACCGCGTCACGCCCCAGCGCAGCGCGCTCACCGGCTCCGGGCTCAGCGAGAGCGCCAAGAAGGACCTGCGCGCCATGGGCTTCGCCGCCGCGGCCATCGCCCCCAAGGGCGGCGTCTTCCGCGGGCAGTCCGCTCTTGTCTCCCTGAACAGCAACCCCTCCGACCGCTCGCTGGGCGAGGCCGGGATCTACGACACCAACGCCTACCACACGCTGGGCTTCGAGACCTCCAACTGGTCCAGCGCCGACTACCCCACCAGTCACATGGGCGTCATGGCCCTCTTCCGCCAGACGCTGATGGACGCGAGCTGGCAGGAGGCCAACAACAAGGACGCCAGCAACGCGCTCACGCCGCTGTATGACATCGACGCGCCGCTCTGCTTCGTCACGACGCACGAGCTCGAAACCCTTCTGGCCCGGCGCATCCAGCGCGAGCTGGAGACCGGCCCGATCATCCTCGTCGGCTCGGGCTCCGAGTTCCGCCGCCTCGAGGCGATCTCGGGCATCGACGCCTCGCTCATCGTCCCGCTGCGCTTCCCGACAAAGCCCAACGTGAGCAGCATCGGGGCCGCCGACGCGACGAGCCTCGACCGCCTCGCCGCGTGGGAGCAGGCGCCCACCAACGCCCGCCGCCTGAGCGACGCGGGCCTGCAGGTCGCGCTGACCGCCAGCAAGCTGCCCAAGGGCCAGAAGTTCCACGCGAACCTGCGCAAGGCCATCGAGCACGGGCTGAGCGAAGACCAGGCCCTGGCCATGCTCACCACCACCCCCGCCCAGATCCTGGGCGTCAGCTCTGCGCTCGGCTCCATCGCCCCCGGACACGCCGCCTCGCTCGTCGTCACCGACGGGCTGATCTTCGACGAGGACACCAAGATCCTCGACGTCTGGACCGACGGCCAGCGCCACATGGTCAACGCGCCCGAGGGCGACTCGCTCGAGGGCGACTGGAACCTCACCATCGACAACGCCCTGTCCGCCCGCCTCGAGATCGCCAAAAAGAAGAAGGTCACGCTCCATGTCAGCGACGCCTCGGGCGAGGAGACCGCGCACAAGGCCTCCAACGTCTCGATCGATGAGGACTCGGTCAGCTTCAGCGTCATGCTGCCCGCACTCGCGGGCGACTCGGCGCTCATCTTCTCCGCCGTCGAATCCGGGGGACAGCTCGTGGGCGCGATGATGCGCCCCAGCGGCGTCCCCGCCCAGTGGCGCGCCGTCCGCGCCCGCCCGGGCGAGCCCACGCCCGAAGCCACCGAGTTCGAGGGCGAGTGGAAGATCGACATCGCCGATTTCGAGATGTTCATCACCGTCAAGGGCGACGAGATCACCGCACGCGAGGGCGACGCCGTCAACAAGGCCAAGGACGTCTCCATCGAACGCGACCGCATCGTCTTCACCGTCATCGACGAGGACGACGGGACAGGCGAGTACCCCATGTCGGGCGTGCTCATCGCCGGCGAGATCGTCGGCAAGGGAACCAACGACCAGGGCGAGTCCTTCACCTGGACCGGGACCCGCGTCACCCCCGAGGCCAAGCACGCCGACATCCCCGACATCCTCGGCGCCCCCTTCGCCTCCTACACCATGGACCAGCCCCCCGCCCTCCCCGACGCCGTCGTCATCTCGGGCGCCACCGTCTGGACCTGCGGGCCCGACGGCGTCCTCTTCCCCGAGGACCAGGACACCCTCGTCGTCCTCAAAGGCGGCAAGATCGACTACGTCGGACCCGAGAAGTCCCTCCGCTTCCCCTCGGGCTCGTCCGACGTCCTCCGCATCGACGCCCAGGGCAAGCACATCACCCCCGGGCTCATCGACGCCCACTCGCACACCGGGCTCTTCCGCTTCGGCGTCAACGAGTCCAGCCAGGCCGTCACCAGCGAGTGCTGGATCGGTGACTCGCTCGACCCGGGCTACATCAACTGGTACCGCCAGCTCGCCGGGGGCACGACCGCCGCCAACCTCCTGCACGGCTCGGCCAACCCCATCGGGGGCCAGAGCCAGATCGTCAAGGTCCGCTGGGGCGCCACGGACCCCGAGTCCATGTTCATGCAGGGCGCCAAGCCCGGCATCAAGTTCGCCCTGGGCGAGAACGTCAAACAATCCAACTGGGGCGACAACAAAACCACCCGCTACCCCCAGACCCGCATGGGCGTCGAGACGATCATGCGCGACCGCTTCCAGGCCGCCCGCGAGTACGCCGACCGCGGCATGAAGACCGAGACCGGACGCACCAACCTCGAGCTCCAGGCCCTGGCCGAGATCCTCGCGGGCGACCGCCTCGTCCACTGCCACTCCTACCGCCAGGACGAGATCCTGATGCTCTGCCGCATCGCCGAGGACTTCGGGTTCACGATCGGCACCTTCCAGCACGGGCTGGAGACCTACAAGGTCGCCGAGGCGGTCCGCGAGCACGCCCTGGGCGCCTCCATCTTCTCCGACTGGTGGGCGTACAAGGTCGAGGTCCAGGACGCGATCCCGTACGCGGGCCCGATCAACCACGAGGCGGGCCTGCTCACCCGCTTCAACTCCGACGACGTCGGGCTCGCCCGGCGCATGAACCTCGAGGCCGCCAAAGCCGTCAAGTACTCGTCGGGACGCGTCAGCCCCGAGGAGGCGCTCAAGTTCGTCACCATCAACCCCGCGATCATGCTCGGGATCGGTGACCGAGTCGGCTCGCTCGAAGCCGGCAAGGACGCCGACGTCGTCGTCTGGTCGGGCGACCCGCTCAGCTCGTTCTCCCGACCCGAGCACGTGTTCATCGACGGGCGCGAGTACTTCTCGCTCGAGCTCGACAAGTCGCTCCGCGCCCGCAACGCCGCCGAGCGCGAACGACTGGTCCAGAAGATCCTGGGCGAGCACGACGCCGACTCCGACGACAAGGCCGACGACGAGAAGGAAGGCGAGATCGACATCCACATGGTCGACTCCCCGCCCTTCGCCTTCGCCGACATGAACCCCGCCCAGACCTCCCGCCCGGGTGACTGCGGCTGCACCGACGCCCACCACCAGCGCGAGTTCAACGACCGCTAAGCCAGGACCACACCCATGCACACCGTCAAGCACATCACCGCCGCGCTCGCCGCCCTGGCCTGCTCCGCGCTCCCCGCCCTCGCCCAGGACCTCACCCACAAGGCCCCCGCCCAGGAGCACCCCGTCTTCATCGTGGGCGCCACCGTCCACACCGTCTCGGGCGAGACCATCGACAACGGCGTCGTCGCCTTCACCGAGGGCCGCCTCACGATCATCTCCGACGCCAAGATCATGCAGACCATCCGCCTCACCCCCGAGACCCAGGTCATCGACGCCGCCGGCCTGCACGTCTACCCGGGCCTGATCGCCAGCCAGACCCGCCTGGGCCTGACCGAGATCAACGCCGTCCGCGCCACGCTCGATCACAACGAAGTGGGCGACGTCACCCCCGAGGTTCGCGCCGCCGTCAGCGTCAACCCGGACTCCACCCTCATCCCCGTCGCCCGCACCGGGGGCATCCTCACCTTCGCCTCCTTCCCCACCGGAGGCCGTGTCCCCGGACGCGCCTCGGTCATGCGCGCCGACGCCTGGACCTGGGAGTCCATGGCCCTCGACGACGCCGCGGGCCTCGTCATCAACTGGCCCTCCGTCCGCCCCTCCGACGGCCCCTTCGACTCGCGCTCCAAGTCCGACCGCACGGACAGCATCCGCCAGAACCTGCGCGACATCGACGACCTGTTCAGCGCCGCCCAGGCCTACGCCGACAACCGCGCCGCCAACACCGGCGCGCCGACGGACCTCCGCTACGAGGCCATGCTCGAGGTCCTGCCCGGCGCGGGCGACGATCAGGAACCCGTCTTCATCAGCGCCAACGACGTCGACCAGATCACCTCCGCCGTCACCTGGGCGACTTCGCGCGAGCTCCGCCCCGTCATCGTCGGCGGCCGCGACGCCCACCTCTGCGCCGAGCTGCTCAGATCACACGACGTGCCCGTCATCGTCTCCGGGACCCACGGCTTCCCCAAGCGCACCGACTCACCCTTCGACGACCCCTTTACCCTCCCCAAGCGGCTCCAGGACGCGGGTGTCCGCTGGTGCCTCAACACCAACGACCGCGACGGCAACGTCCGCAACCTCCCCCACGAGGCCGGTCGCGCCGTCGCCTTCGGGCTCGACCACGACAGCGCCCTGGCCGCCATCACCCTCTGGCCCGCCCAGATCCTGGGCGTGGGCGACGAGATCGGCTCCATCGAGCAGGGCAAGCTCGCGACCCTCATCCTCACCGACGGCGACGTCCTCGAGGTCACCTCGAACGTCAAGCGCGCCTGGATCGACGGACGCGAGATCGACCTGTCCAACAAGCAGACCAAGCTCCGCGACAAGTACCGCGACAAGTACCAGCAGCTGGGCATCATCGAGAAGGACTGACCCGCTCAGTTCCGGATCGTGTACTCATCCCGCAGGAACCGCTCGCTCCCGTCGGGCGCGAGCGTCGTCAGCACCGCGAGCACCCGCACCTGTCCGTTGCGCGCCTGGCTCTGCGCGACCGCCCACGCGGGCAGGTCGCGCAGCTGCACGCGGTAGGTCCGCGTCGCCGGGTCGTAGTACAGCGCGTTGGCCTCCGGATCGCGCATGTCCACCTCCCACATGCGTTCGTCGCGCCCGCCCCCGCCCAGGTTCCCGCCCCGCAGCAGCTGGACCTGCAGGTTTCCGATCCCCTTGACCGTGTCCCCCCACGCGTCGCGCAGCTCCAGGTGCAGCACCAGGCGCGCCTCGTCCTCGCCCCCCTGCTCGATGTGCGTCAGCGGGTACACCCGCATGCTCGCGGGCGCGAACGCCCCGCCCGTCAGCTGGCCAGCCGCGGGCATCGACGCCTTGGGCATCGACCCGGGCCTGGCGCACCCGCCGATCAGCAGACACGCCGCGGCAACGATCACGAGCGCCGTTCTTGGTTGCGAGATCATGCCCCAGTCTAAGCCTCCGCGCCCTCCTGGCGCCCGGGCCACACCCGGTTGAGCAGCGCCACCAGCCCCCTTTGCCCCGTCTCAAGGGCGGTCAGCGCCCTTGTGTTTTCTTTCAGCGCCGTCACCAGCACCTCCAGCTCCGTCCGCTCCCGCATGATCCGGTCGTGCAGCTCCCCGATCTGCTTCTCGCGCGCCGCGCTCGCCCGGCGCTCGGTGATCCACATCCACCCGATCAGCCCCGCCACCCCGAACTGCGTCACCGCCGCCGCCAGCTCCGCCTCCATCGCGCCCCCCTCACGTCCCGATGAACCGCCGCAGCCGCGCCGTGTACCCCACCGACCACACCCGCCCCCGGTCCACCGCCCCTTCCTCCTCGTACCGGTAGAGCGACATCGACACCCACGCCCGCCCGTGCCCATCGATCAGCGTCCCGGGCACGGGCGTGCTGGAGCTCTCCGCCTGCGCCGTGATCGCGTCGCGCAGCGTCCACAACGCCGGCTCGCTCGCCGCCACCAGGCGCCCGCGCACGTGGATCTCCAGCTCCAGATCCCCGAACCAGTTCGACCCCGCCTGCGTCGGATCCCCACCCACCACCGACAACGGCACCGCGTACAGCCCCTGCCGCGCCATCATGAACCGGTGCGCCCCCGACCCGAACAGATCCAACCCCTTGAACGAACTCGCCATCAATCCACCCCCCTCTCCCCTCTGGGGAGAGGGCCGGGGTGAGGGGCGCAACCCCCAGCCCGGCCCCGCCGGTTACGCGTCGTCCACGTCCACCGGGTCCGCCTGCCCATCCTCCGACACCGCGATCAGCTCGATGTACCGCCTCGACCCGCGCGACACCGATGTCTCGTAGCTCACCGTCTTCACGACGCACTCGATCGTCACCTCGCGCGTCCCCGCGTCCGACGAGTTCTGACCCGTCACGAACGAAAGCTCTCCGCTCTCGCCAGGCCTGACCAGGTCCATGTCGTCGCCCAGCATCTCCTGCACCACCCGCACGCTCACCAGCTGCTCGGGCACGTCCACGAACACCACGTGCGCCCCGCTGTCCCCCCACTCCATCAGCACGTGGCGCGCCGATCGCCCGACCGACACGCTCGTCACGTTCGTCCACGTGCTCGACCCAAACTCAACCTGCCTCGGATTCAGCACCAGCATCCGTCACCCCCTCAAGCCCTGGCAAACTGCACCACGTTCATCCGCCGGATCGCGTCGGGCGCCCCGTCCCCGTCCAGATCCACGCGGGCACTCACCCGCTGACGCTCGGCGCTGAACCGCTCGCGGTACATCGCCGCCTTGGTCGCCAGCTCGCCAGCCCCCGCCGCGCTCGCCGACGCATACACCACGTGCAGCGCCCCCAGCGCCTCGACCACCACCAGGTCCTCCGGGTTCACCACGTCGCCCTCGCTCGCCCCCTCGGCCCCGCTCCCCGACGCCGCCAGCCCCAGCATCCGCAGCACCTGCGCGTGCACCAGCGCCACCTGCGGCCCGAACGTCGACACCTCCACCACCTTGTTCGCGATCGACCCCGCCCCCACCGCCGCCCCCGCGATGCTCTCGCGCAGGCGCGACACCTCCAGCTCCCCCGCCGACGTCCTCGAGATCACCTCGAGCGCCACGCCGTCGATCACCACCACGTGCCCCGGGCCCACCCCCGCGTCATCAAACCCCGTGTCCTGGCTGACCATCGTCAGCGTCGTCCCGCTGAGCGTCCCCACGCCGCGCACCAATCGCTGCCCCAGCCACAGAACATCCCTGAACACCCCAGGCTCAAGCACCAGCAGATCCCGATCCGTCGCAAACATCCGCACCCTCCCCCATTGGCACAGGCGCCCCGCCTGTCGTCATCAAACGCCCAACCCAAACCCGCGCCGCCGGTCTCCCG
>JAJDDH010000131.1 GCA_029260415.1 Phycisphaerales bacterium
GCAAACACAGCTTTTTTAAGATCGGCCTCGGTGCTGGACAGAACATAATTCGACGGGCCAATCGACCCGGCGACAAAAAGAGGGCGACCGTCATATTCGGGAAGCTGTCGATACATCTCAACGGCCTCTTTAGCAACCTTCGCCCCGGCAACGTTTAAATGATAGGTGATCGCGTCGTAATCGCATTGCAAAAAGTCCAGCCCCTCGGGAACGGCTTGCATATCCGACGGATCCAGTTTAGAGAAATCAAATTCCTTCAAACGCAGAGGGGAAGCCCCAAACGTATCGGTCTCTATAATATTAGCCCCGGCTTTAAGGTACTTCAGGTGGATTCCTTTAAGGTCGTCAGGCCGGGAAAAGATCAAAAGGTCGGTCAGCATCTTGAAATCGGGTCCGCCAAAGGCCGCATCGGTCAAGGCCAGATCCTGAACCATGGTTCCCATGGCTCCATCGAGTATCAAAACTTGCTTTTTCAGTGCTTCTTGAAAAGTCATCAGCGTTATTTTTTCAGGTTAAATGAGTAGGGTTTCTTAATCAGCACTTCATCGTTACACATCGACGCGCTCAACCGTTAAGGATAGCAGAAAATTTCGAATTAGCGAAATTGCCCCTACCCTCCCAGTATGGAATGATACGCTACACTCTGGCAGGTTGCTGAAAAACTCATGATGATTCGCGAGTCTTGTTCTATGGATAAAAGTTTCTAAAATTTCCAGCGTGAATGAACCGTTTTCGTATACGCTCTTACTGTTCTGGCCCCTGCGAGCGCCTTTTGAGGCTTCCTCCGCCGGGCTTGCGTCTAAGTTGCACACTCGATTGGAAACCAGTTTGCTCATTCTCGGCAGGTTGTACGCGGCCCCGACAAGAAGGTCATGGGACAGGGTCCCAAAGGATTTGGATTCGAAACAACGTGTTAAAAAATCGAATAATAGCTATCCCGAAGTGGTGCATTTCCAAAAATAATTCAGAGATTTTTAAAACCAGAGTGTTTTCCGGCAACCTGCGAGTCCATTCCAACATCCTGGAACAATCCCCCAGCTTTCCAATCTTTCTTCCCCCTTCGTAAAATAGTAGGTTAAGGCTCTGATTTTGTTCTTCCTGATACGTTCATTTTTCTAAAACAACTCAAAAGCTCCATACAAAAATTTTCCAGGCAGTGCAAAATCGTTTAAACTCCTTTATATGGTTCTCGACCCGAATGATGATCAGGAGAGGCGCATAACGGGATTAATTTTAGTTTTCTCGCTGGCCTGTATTTTTGCGATATCAGGTTGCGCGGGAAGCGCGCCCCCGAACCTCGGCCAATTTGCTCCATGCCCCGAGTCCCCCAACTGTGTTTCCACCCAGGCCAACGACACAATACACGGCATCGCCCCGATTTTATATAACGCGGACAGTAAAACCGCGCACAAACGACTCCTCAAGATAATCCACTCGCTTCCCCGCACCCAGGTCGTTGCAGACAAGGAGGGGTATGTTCATGCCCAGTTCACATCGCGCATCCTGCGCTTCGTGGATGACGTGGAGTTTTATTTTGGCGTGGAGGCAGGCAAGATCCACTTTCGCTCGGCTTCCAGGGTAGGGCGTTCCGACCTTGGGGTCAATCGCAAGCGAATGGAGGATATCCGTTCGCTATTTGCATCTGCGAAATCTAAATCATCCAAATAACCTGAATCTGATTCCAATACTTAGGAGAAACCGATGAATAAAGTTGCCATCGCCGATTGGGCCGCTCTCAAACCTTCTGAACCTGCTTACGCCCTGATAGCCAACGTAGATCTGGTGGTGATCCGCTATGACGATCAGGTTTCCGTTTTATACGGGCGTTGTCCGCACCGGGGCGCCCTGCTTGCCGACGGATCTGTTAATGGGCACAACCTGATTTGCGGAGTGCACGGCTGGGATTTCCGCTACGATACAGGAGTCAGTGAATACAACAACGAGGAAGCCTTGCACAAATTTCAAGCCTGGGTGGAAGACGACAAAGTCCTGGTGGACGAAGATGAGATTTCCAGCTGGCAGGAGGAAAACCCCCAGCCCTATGACCGCGACAGCTATCAGGGGCTGTATAAAGATATTCACGGCACCGACGCGGAACCGCACGTCAACCTGATCCAGAGCATAGCCCAAAATGGCCTCTCTAAAGTTGGCCCGCACGGCCCGGTTTCTGCGATGGGCGTCCCGTTCAATGAACTGCCGTTATGGAAAGATATCCAGGTGGTCACAGCCCAGCTCGCCCGCCTGCCGCAACTGGAAGAAGTGAAGGTAAGCACCGAAGTCGTCATCGGCTCCAGCGCCAAAAAACCGTTGCGCTTAAAAATTCCCCTTCTTGTCTCGGACATGAGTTTTGGCGCATTGTCCCTGGAAGCCAAAGTCGCCCTCGCCAAAGGAGCCGAACTGGCGGGCACTGGAATTTGTTCCGGGGAAGGCGGAATGCTCCCTGAAGAACAGGCCGCCAATTCCCGCTATTTTTATGAACTGGCGTCCGCCCGGTTCGGCTATTCCATGGACAAAGTAAAAAAGTGCCAGGCCTTTCACTTCAAAGGCGGTCAGGGAGCTAAAACCGGAACCGGCGGCCACCTGCCCGGCTGTAAGGTGGACGAAAAAATTGCCGCCGTGCGGCATTTGCAACCGGGAAAAGACGCCGTTTCTCCTTCCCGGTTCCCCGATTGGGAGAGCGAAGAAAATTTTCGTCAGTTCGCAGAAGAAGTGCGCGACGCCACAGGCGGCATTCCCATCGGCTTCAAACTTTCCGCTCAGCACATTGAACAGGATATCGACGCCGCCTTACGGATAGGCGTGGATTACATCATCCTCGATGGACGGGGCGGAGGCACAGG
>JAJDDH010000132.1 GCA_029260415.1 Phycisphaerales bacterium
ACGCCTCGTGCTTGTCGAGGGTGTACTTCAGGCGCCCGGAGGCGTTGTTCTTCTCCATCAGCTCGGTCAGGCCCGGCTCGTAGATGGGGCAGATGTTCTGGCGGAGCTTCTCGATTTTTTCCGCGTCCACGTCCAGGCAGGTGACGTCGTTGCCCGTGTTCGCCAGGCAGACGCCCGTGACCAATCCGACGTACCCGGTGCCGACCATCGTGAGCTTCATCGCGAGTCCTCTTGCTGCCGGCGCCCGAGCCTCGGGAGCCTGAGTGGGTTCAGATGCTAGAGCGGATATCGGTCCGGCGGGGGGCTCGCTCAAGCCCCGGTCGCCCGCCGGGGCGTGAACCCGGGTCAACGGGCGTTACGACCCGCCCAGCCCTGTTGTTCACGCGGTTGTCGGCAACACTCGCGCCCCCCCGGGCACGCTACACTCCCGCCCCAATGAGCACGATCACCACCGACGAGAAGCCCGCGGCCGCCATGGAAGCCAAGCACACCCCAACCCGCGTCACCCGCGTCTCAGGACGCAAGGGCAAGAAGCTCGGGGCCGGCAAGGGCGGGTTCACCGCTGAGACCGCCGACATCCACGTGCTGTACCAGCACTCCGTCCAGAACGTCGAGGCCGAGATCGACTTCGTGGACGAGACCTTCGAGGCCATCCGCGGGCGCCAGGGCGTGAGCCTGCGTGAGGATTTCTGCGGCACGGGCGCAACGGCCTGTGAGTGGATCCAGCGCCGCGAGACCAACACCGCTGTCGGGCTCGATCTGGACCAGCCGACCCTCGACTGGGGCGCCCAGCACAACGTTGCCCCGCTGAGCGAGGAACAGCAGTCCCGCGTCCGCCTCCTGAACCGCGACGTCACCCAGCCCGGCGACGCGACGGGCGTTGACATCGTCCTGGCAATGAACTTCTCCTACTGGATCCTGCAGGAGCGGGCCCAGATGGTCGCCTACTTCCGCTCCGTCCGCGAGTCGCTCAGCGACGACGGGATCTTCTTCCTCGACTTCTACGGCGGGTACGAGGCCTTCCAGGAGATGACCGAGGACCGCGAGATCGACGAGCCGGACGCCGAGTTCACCTACGTCTGGGACCAGCACAAGTACGACCCCATGACCGGGCGCATGCAGTGCTACATCCACTTCAAGTTCCTCGACGGCACCAAGATCAAGCAGGCGTTCAGCTACGAGTGGCGCCTCTGGACCCTCCCCGAGATCCGCGAGCTGCTCAGCGAGGCCGGGTTCGCCGACGTCTCGGTCTACTGGGAGGGCGCCGACGAGGACGGCGAGGGCAACGGCGAGTTCGAGCCCGTGAGCGAGGGCGAGGCCGACCCCTCGTTCATCTGCTACATCGCCGCCCAGAAGTAGGCCCGAGGCAAGGCAGCGCCGCTACGATCACGCATGCGTGGTGTGCTGGATGTTCCCGAAGCGCTCGTGCCGGTCCAGGGCCTGATTGCCGACTCGCTGCTGAGCGTGGAGAAGGTGTTCGACGAGCACCTGGCCGCGGAGCTGCCCCCGGTGGACCAGCTCTGTGCGCACGTTGAGCGGTACCGGGGCAAGATGCTGCGACCGATCCTCGTGCTGCTGGGCGCCCTGAGCGCCGCGCCCGAGAGCGCCGGTCTGTTTGAGGCGGGGCGTGAGGGCGAGATCGTCAGCGACGAGCTGATCCGCCTCGCGGCGGTCTGCGAGATGGTCCACATGGCCACCCTCGTCCACGACGACGTGCTCGACGACGCCGAGCTGCGCCGGCGGGGCGCGACGCTCAACCACCTCAAGGGCAACGAGGCCGCGGTCATCCTGGGCGACTACCTCATCGCGGGCGCCTACCACCTGTGCGCCACCATCGGGCGGTCCGACCTGAGCGAGCGCATCGGGCGCGTGAGCATGGACCTGTGCGCCGGGGAGCTGCTCCAGCTGCACCACCGGGGCGACCTCTCGCTCGACGAGCCGACCTATTTCGAGATCGTCCGGCGCAAGACGGGCACGCTCATCGGGGTCTCCTGCGAGCTGGGCGCCTCGCTTGTCAACGCCCCGCCCGAGACCGCGGGCGCCCTCTACCAGACGGGCATGCGCCTGGGCGTCGCCTTCCAGATCCGCGACGACCTGCTGGACCTGACCGGCGACGAGCAGCGCGTGGGCAAGAGCGTCCGCAAGGACCTGGAGAAGGGCAAGCTGACCCTGCCGCTGGTCCACCACCTGGGCGCCTGCGAGCCCATGGCCCGGGGGCGGGCCCTCGAGCTGATCGAGCGCGGCGCCCGCGGCATGTCCGACGCCCAGGAGCGGGAGCTGCTCGAACGCCTGGGCGAGACGGGCTCGGTCGAGTATGCCGAGTCTCGCGCGCGGGCGCTCGTGTCCGAGGCGCAGGGGCAGATCGCGACGCTGGCGCCCACCCCCGCCCGCTCGCTGCTGGACGCGCTGGCGCAGGCGGTCGTGGACCGGGCGCTCTAGCGCGGCGCAAAAAGAAGCGCCGTCCAGCAACGAGGCCGGACGGCGCGAGGGGGGAGTGACAGATTTATGCGGAGAGATTAGCGACGCCGGCGCGACGCCGCCAGCAGCCCAATGCAGATTGAGGTGATCGCCCCTGGGGCCGGCGTGATGCTTACGTTGTCCAGATCAAATGTTACGAAGGTCCCCGCGCTCACCCCATCCGGCGGCGTCAGCGAGACTTGCAGGTTTCCCACGTCCGTCATTACGCCCGCAAAGAACCCGAACCCGGGAGGTCCCTCGGGCGTGTAGAGCGGGTTGTTCGGGTCGAGTTCAAACGTCACAGTTGTCCACACCCCGGCATCGACCGACTTGCTCAGCTCGATCGCGAAGCCCGGCGAGTTCTGCGGCGTCGCAACCCGGAGCGCCAGGTCCAGCGCCTCGCCGGCGTTGTGGCGGATGTCGAAGCTGATCGTGGTCATCCCCGAGCTCAGGTAGTCCCCGACGAACGCGTCGCCCGAGGCGTCGAAGTCGTCGTGCCCGCGGAAGAGCGTCAGCCCGAACGGGCCGCCCGCGGAGATGTCCACCGTCGAGGTGACGAAGCCCGACGCGTCGTGCGTCAGCGGCGCGAACGAGCCCGACAGCCAGCCCTGGGCGCTGGTGTCAATCGTCTCGGTGAACGGGGTCACAAGCTGGGCGGACGCGCCGGCGCTGCACGCGGCGAGCCCGACGATGGCGGCTCTCAGATTCATCTCGGTCTCCTCTCAGAACGGGGCTCGACAACACACGAGCCCCCGGAATGGGTTGCGGTGGTGGGGGGATTCGGGCGGGGGGGGGGGCGATCAGCCCCCCGCGAACCCGGTCAGGAACGCGAGCACGTCGGAGAAATCCAGCCCGCAGGGGGGGGCCAGATCCGCCCGGGGGTCGCCCGAGCCGAAGTCGCTCAGGAAGGCGATCACGTCGGAGAAGTCGGTCTCGCCCATGCCGTCGTAGTTGCCGGGCGAGCCGACGCGGACGACCAGCTCCAGCGTGGGGACCTCGCCCTCGAGCTGGGCGATGAAGTCGTCGCGGGTCTTGAAGAACGGGTAGGTCACGTCGCCCGTGCCCCCGCCCTTGCCCCCCGTGGCCAGCTGCATGGACGAGATGGAGAGGTTCAGGGCGCCGTCGCGCATCGAGCGCTGCAGGAAGCCCCGCCCCGCGTCGTCGCAGCGGTCCAGCTCGAACGTGAAGACAGTCCCCTCGGGGACGAGATTCCCAACCGCGACACTGTCGGTCAGGCCCACACCCAGCGGCGTCGGGTCGAACCGGTTCTTGACGTTGTTGGACACGTCGTGGGCCGTTCCCGACGAGTCGAAGTTCGCGGCGAAGATCGTCCGCATCCCCTGCGCCGGATCGACCTGAGCGACGGTCCCAAAGGTCGTGGTCTCGGTCCAGGTGAACACGTCCCAGCCCGCGCGGTAGCCGGTCCCGAAGATCGTGATGGCGCGTCCCGCGTCGTCGTCCGCGACGTACGCCACGTCGGTGTCGAGCAGCTGGGTGACGAACGGGTCGGGCGTCGGGTCGTAGCGGAACTGCTCGTCGTTGTCGACAACGACCGTCACCCGCGCGGAGATGATCTGATACGCGCCCGCGTCGAGCCCGGGTGTGATGAGATCGCTCGTGTCGAACGAAAGGATGAACTGCGCGTCGCGATCGTCAAAGCCCGGACCCTCCTCCGCGGCGGAGAACGTGGACGCGAAGATCCGCGTGCCGGGTGTGCCGTTGAACGGGTACATCCATCGGTCGCCCGTGGGCTCGTCGTAGAACGCCTCGACGACCTGGGCGGAGGCGCCCGAACTCAGCGCGGCGCCGAGGGCCAGGGCCAGACACGTGCGGTTCGAACTCATCGAAGGACTCCTGCGTCTCGAGCGCGCCCGCCTCCCCCGGGGCGAGCGGTCGCGGTGTGGTGGGGAACCGCCCCGGCTTGCATGCCCGGGACAACGCGGTAGTATTGAGACTGAGTCTCAATCGCGTCAAGCGCACGGCGTGAGTAAAGTTGACTCCACCGCGAATCGCTCTGGAGAAGGCATGACCCCGACCCACGCCAGACCAACCACAGGACCGAGGGCGCAGGTCGCTTCCTGTAAGGGCTTTACGCTCATCGAGCTGCTGGTCGTCATCGCGATCATCGCCCTGCTCATCGCGATCCTGCTCCCCGCCCTGGGTAAGGCCAGATCATGTGCGTACCGCGTCAGTTCGCTCTCCTCGGCCCGCCAGCTCATGCTCGCGTACTCGCTCTACTCGGATGAGAACGATGATGCCCTGCTCATTGGATACGCCGCCCGGGGGCACGTGCAGGGGGCGAATGCGCCCCTCGACGAGTCCGGGCGCCCGCTGGACGGCATCCCCGAGCTGGCCCGGCGCTACCCCTGGCGCCTGGCGCCGCAGTTCGATTTCAACTGGCAGGGGATGTACGAGGACGAGGACGCGCTGACCCAGATCCGCGGCGAGCCCGACTACGAGTACGTCATCAGCCTGTACCCCTCGTTCGGGCTCAACGTTGTGTTCATGGGGGGCAGCTCGAACCACTACGCCTACGAGGTGGACGGCTCGCGCGACCTGCAGGCCCGGCGCTACTTCGGGGATTTCTTCCTCAGGCGGCGCTCAGAGGCCCGCCGCCCCAGCGATCTGATCACCTTCGCCAGCGCCCGCTCCAAGAAGGAGCCGAGCCTGAACTACGTCGACAACCCCGAGGGCGGCTACCAGGTCCTCCCGCCCCGGTTCATCGACCAGCAGGGCCCGCAGTGGGATGAGACCTACGACCGGGACGCCGATTCGCCCGGGGCCAACTCCGGGCACGTCTCGCTCCGCTTCGAGGACCGTGCGATCACCGCCATGTTCGACGGCAGCGCCCGCACGATGGGCTGGGACGAGCTGCGGGACATGCGCCACTGGTCCGATCAGGCGTCCACGCCCGGCTGGGGCCTGGCGCCCTGAGGCGGGCGTCCGCGGCGGGTATCCTTGCCCCCAATGCCCGCACCCGATCCAACCGATTTTTTGCCCGAGCTCGAGTGGCGGAACCTGCTCAAGGACGTTACCGACCGCGAGGGGCTGTCCGAGCACTTCAGCACGGGCAGGCGGCGCATCTATTCGGGCTTCGACCCGACCGCGGACTCGCTGACCATCGGCAATCTCGTGCCGATCATGATGCTCGCCCACGCCAAGCGGGCCGGGCACGATGCGGTCGTGCTCATGGGCGGGGGGACGGGGCTGATCGGCGACCCCTCGGGCAAGTCCGCCGAAAGGCAACTGCAGACCAGCGAGACGGTCGAGCGCCACGTCGCGGCCCAGAAGCCGATCTTCCAGAGCGTGCTGGGACAGGTCGATGGCCCGGCGCACACAATCGTGAACAACGCGGACTGGCTGACGAAGCTGAGCTACATCGAGGTGCTGCGCGACGTGGGCAAGCACTTCAGCGTGAATGTGATGATGCAGAAGGACTCAGTGAAGAGCCGGCTGCAGGATCGCGAGCAGGGCATCAGCTACACCGAGTTCAGCTACATGATCCTGCAGGCGTACGACTTCCTGCACTTGTACCGCGACGCGGGCGTGACCGTGCAGTTTGGCGGGTCGGATCAGTACGGGAACATCGTCGCGGGGACGGATCTGATCCGGCGCGACGCGTTCACGCGTCATGACGAGGCTGAGACGTACGGCTTCACCGCCCCCCTCATCACCAAGGCGGATGGCGGGAAGTTCGGCAAGACCGAGTCCGGCGCCGTCTGGCTCACCGCCGACCGCACCAGCCCGTACGCGTACTACCAGTTCTGGCTCAACTGCTCGGACGAGGACGTCAAGAACTTCCTCCGTGTCTTCACGTTCATGACGAAGGACGAGATCGAGACGCTTGAGGCGGAGCACGCCAAGGCCCCGGGCAAGCGGGAGGCGCAGCGCACGCTGGCGCGGGCCGCGACGACGATCCTGCACGGCGAGGCGGAGATGCTCCAAGCGGAGGCGGCGGGCAAGGCCCTGTTCTCGGGCGACATCGCGTCGCTCAACGAAACCACCCTGCGCGAGGTCTTGGGCGAGGTCCCGTCCAGCGAGCACAGCAAGGCGAGCCTCGAGGGCGCGGACCTGATCGACCTGCTCATCGAGACGGGGCTGGCCACCTCCAAGCGCGAGGCGCGGGAGTTCATCGCCAACGGGTCGGTCTCGATCAACGGGGCCAAGGCCGAGGAGGGGCGGACAATGCGGAGCGCCGACCTGCTCCACGGCTCGGTGATCGCCCTGAGGCGGGGCAAGAAGGCCTGGCATGTCACGCGCTGGGCGTGAGAAACGCCCGTGGCAAGGGCCTTTTCTGAGGCCTCGATTTCTGCGATACTGTGCCAAGTCACTGGCACGGCGGCGTTTGGACGCCGCGTACGTGTGCGGACGCCGCCAAGGATCGCGCGATCGGTCGCAGGAGGCGTTCCATGCAAAGCGTGCGTGAACTCATCGCCCACAAGGGCGGCAAGGTCCATTCGGTTCCCAGCAGCGCCACGGTGCTCGACGCGGCCAGGGTGATGAACGAGGCCCGCATCGGCGCGGTCGTGGTGCTCGACTCGGGCATGATGGTCGGCATCCTGACCGAGCGGGACATCCTGACGCGCGTCGTGGCGCGCGAGGCTGAACCGAGCGGCACCCTCGCCGTGCAGGTGATGACCAAGGATGTTCTGACCTGTGCGCCCGAGACGCGCATCACCGAGGCCCGGCACGTCATGCGGGAACGGCGCGTACGCCACCTGCCCGTCGTCGAGGACGGCACGCTGCTGGGCATGCTCTCGATCGGCGACCTGAACCTCGTCGAGAACGAGACGCTCGTCGCGACCATCCGCCACATGGAGGCGTACATCTCGGGGGACGTGTCGCTCTAGCGGGTCACCCGCCCACAGCGAGCCTGCGGATGACATCGGGCGACTCGCCCTGACCCGTGCGCGCACTCAGCAGCGCCGCCTGGCTCATCGCCAGCACGCTCTCGTGCTCCACGGGCGCGTCGGCGGGGGTGTGCACGTCGAGCAGGCGCGCGACCGCGTCGGCCAGCGCCAACCCGAACGCGTCGAGCCCCTTGAAGCCCGCGGGCCACCTGACCGTGTGCTCGTCGGGGTCTTCGGCGCCCAGGTGCTCCCATCGCATCGACTGGTCATCCAGCCTCAGGCGCCCCTCCGCGCCCAGCAGCAGGGCCGAGTGGTCCCACGCGGGTGACTGGTCCGACGCGACGATGCTCGCGGCCCGCCCGTCGGGGTAGCGCAGGATGGCGCTCAGATCGCCGCGCAGGTCGCGCAGCGAGTCGTCGGCGTGCACGCGTGAGACGCCCGCGACGGGTCCGATGGACGAGGCGTAGACGACCTCTGGCGAGCCCAGCACGCTGAAGACCAGCCCCATCGCGCTGTGGAGGCGGGCGCCCAGCGAGCCCTGCTCGGGGCGCCCCAGCGCCTCGACGTGCAGCGTGCGCACGGGCCCGAAGCCTTCGATCGCGTCGGCCGAGTCGCGCCAGCAGCGGGCGACGCGCATCATGGGCAGGACGCGGATCGCGTCGATGGGGCGCACGCCGTGGTTGGATTTCGTCCACCCACCCGAGCCCAGCTCGAGGGCGCCCGCGGGGATGGGCTCGACGCAGGCGATCCTGACGCCCCGCGTGCGGGCGCTCTCGACGGCGGTCGTGTCGTTGGTCCCGCCCGAGCCGAACGCGCCCGGGGCGGTGATGAGG
>JAJDDH010000133.1 GCA_029260415.1 Phycisphaerales bacterium
CGCGCGGGCCTCGTAGCTCGCCGCGGCGACCACCCCCCGGGGGCCCGTCCCCCCCACCAGCACGGGTCTGCCCCGCAGCGACGGGTCGTCGAGCTGCTCGACGGACGCGAAGAAGGCGTCCATGTCCACGTGCAGAATGGCGCGGGGCGGGGGCATCTGCGTGAGTCTATCGCATGATCGTTGTTTGTCAGGGTAAGAATCGGCGAGAATGCGTGCTGCCAGGGCGAGGGATCTCGCCGCGGGCGGGCATAGAACCCCGGAGGGGCGGACGGACCAACGCCCCACCCGAAACAGGCCACTTTCACCCACGATCTCAGGAGAGACTCGAATGAAACATCTGATCATGACCGCCGCCGTCGCCCTTCTCGCGGGCGGAGCGCACGCCCAGAGCGAGTGTGCGCTGAAGTGTTCGAAGGAGAAGGCCGCCGCGGCGATCACGCAGGTCGCCGACGAGGCGAAGACCTGCAGCGCCGAGAAGGCCGCCCAGTGCGCCGAGAAGGCCCAGGCGTGCGGCGAGAAGTCAGGCGCCGCGATCACGCAGGTCTCGGCCAAGGCCGACGGCTGCTGCCCGGAGAAGGCCGCGGCGCAGGTGACGCAGGTTGCCAGCGAGGCCAAGGCGTGCAGCGCTGAGCAGATCGCCGAGTGCGCCGCCGCGGGCAAGTCCTGCGCCGACAAGTGCGACGACGGCGCCGCGATCACGCTGGCCAGCACCAGCGGCGACGAGTGCGCCAGCAAGAGCGCATGCAGCGATGACCAGCGCGTCTCCTTCGAGTCCTGGAAGAAGACCATCCCCGTGATGGGCTACAGCGTGGGCGACAAGACGACCACCTGCTCCAAGACCGCCGCGTCGATGTGCGACAAGTCGGGCGACAAGATGGCCTACGTCGTCAACGGGCAGACCTTCGAGAACGAGTCTGACGCGATGGCCGCCCACACCGCGGCGCTCAACGCGAAGCTTGATTCCATGACCCGCGTGAGCTTCGTCGTCGGTGGCGAGAACGTCGAGTGCCCCATGACCGCGGGCCAGATGTGCGAGAAGACGGGCCAGGCGATGCAGTACCGCGTGGGCCCGGCCGTGTTCGATTCCGCCGAGGAGGCCGTGAAGGCCGCCGCGATGGCCTACGGGATGTCCCGCTCGGTCAACGTGAGCTACGAGGTTGACGGCAAGGCGACCACCTGCTCCAAGACCGCTTCCACGATGTGCACCGAGGGCAAGGCGATGACCTACGTCGTCGGCGAGACCAAGACCCGCTGCAACGTGCAGGCCGACCACGTGCTCGCCAGCGAGCGCGTCAGCAAGGCGCTCGAGGCCCTCGCGATGGCGACCCGCCAGTCGTGAGCCCGGACGCAGAACGCTCTGATTTGAACGGGGCGCGGGCGGGCGACCACCCGCCCGCGCCTCTTGCTTTCGACGCCGAGGGCTCGGAGGGCGCCGCGTGTGCGCGCTCAACGCTCAGGCGTGTGCTGATCGATGAGATGGACGCGCTGTACCGCTACATCCTGCCCCGCGTTGCCTGGGACACCTGCTCGTGCGAGGACGTGCTCCAGCAGACGATCGTCGCGGCGCTGCGGTCCGACCGGGCGCCCGGTCCCGAGGGCGAGCAGCGGGCGTGGGTCCGCGGCATCGCGGCCAACCTGTCCAAGCGCCACTGGCGTGACCGCGCCCGCGGGCGGAGAGCCGTGCAGGGCTGCGCCCAGAAGCGGGGCCCCGAGACCATCGAACGCCTCGAGTCCGACTGCCCGCACACGGTCCTGCAGGACGACGAGCTGCGCGACGCGCTGCTCGAGGCCATCGGCGCCCTCAGCGCCGACGACCAGCGGATTCTGTACGCCTTCTACCGGCACGGGCGCTCGGGCGCCGAGCTGGCCGACGAGTTTGACACCAGCGTCAAGGGGGTCGAGATGCGCCTCTACCGCGCTCGCGCGAGACTGCGTCAGCACCTGAGCGATCGGGCCCCGGAGATCGAACCATGAGCACCAACGACGCCCGTGACCAACAGCTCGACCGGGGCCTTCGCGCCATCGGCGAGCACCTGCCCGAGCCCTCGCCCAGCCCGGATACCTGCGCCCGCCTGACGCGCCTGATCGATGGCGCGCCCGAGCCCGACGCCGTGTGCGCCCAGCAGCGCCAGGGCTGGGGCGGGCGACTGCACCGCGCCGTCGGGGCGCTGGCGGCGATGATCGTGCTCGGCGGACTGGTGTGGGTGGTGCTCGCCCCGCAGCAGCCCCGCGGCGAGACCGACGCGCAGCCGCCCGTTGCCCACGCGGGCAGCGTCAAGACGCTGGTCAACTTCACGCACAAGAAGTGCGAGGTGTCCAAGCGGATGGAGCCTCGCTTCAACGAGCTGGCGGGGCAGTGCCGCAAGCCTGGCCTGACGGTCACGAAGGTGGACATGACGGGCTGGGCCCCGGGCCAGGAGCGGGACGAGATGAACAAGCTCGGACTCGGGTGCGTGCTCAGCGAGTGCCAGATGCCCATGCTCTCGGGCTCGACCCTGGTCTTCGACGACGAGGGGCACATCCTCGCCCAGGCCCGCGGCGACGAGCCCCTCGACCAGGTTCAGCGCGTGCTCGACGACGACGGGCCCTCGCCCAGCCCGTAACGCCCCATCGCGGGCCCGAAGACCTCCATCGCCCGCGCCCGCTGGTCAGCGCTGAGCAGCTCGGCGTGCGACCCGTCCGAGGCGCCGTGCACAAAGCCTTTGCCCAAGAGCTCCGCGGTCCGCGCGGGCGTGGACGTCTGCACCGCGTCGGCGATGTGCTGCTCTGACACCAGCATGGGAATCTCGCGGGCGATCCTGGCGAACTGCTGGACTGGCGAGCGCAGCAGATCGGAGTACCGCGCCCGGACGATCGGGGCCTTCACACCGACGGGCGCCGCCCAGGCCTCCGCGTGCTCGAGCCAGGAGCCGTAGCCTGCGCCGATGAACGCCGGGTCGCCCGCGTGCTCGATGAACCGGTCCACGTACCGATCGAAGTACCCCAGCTCCCGGGCACGCCCAAACGCGTCCACACGCTGCCCCTCGTGCTCCACGCGCCCCGCCCACAGCGCGTAGCGGAAGGACGAGACCAGCACGTCCAGCGGATGGCGCAGGACGGTCACGATCGCCCGCGTCCAGGCCTCCAGCCCGGGCGAGCGGTCGAAGAGCGCCCCGGGCAGCTCGTGCGTTTTGAGGAAGATCATCCGGGGCGTGCGGGTGTAGAACCGGTCGAGCTGCCCCTGGGCCCGCAGGCCCTCGAGATCGTGGAAGAGGCGGCGCTGGGCCGGGTCCTCGCCCAGACGGGCGCTCTCGCTCAGGCTCAGCACGTCGCCAACCCAGTTGCTGCCCGAGCGCGGGTACGAGCACAGGAGGACGATCCGCGGGCCTTCGATGAGCGGGTGTGTCTCTGGCATGGTGTCGCGCCCGCGAGCTAGAGCTCGTTGAGACGGTTGCGGGCGATGTTATCCTCGGCCGTGGCGCTCGGGTCGTGACGCGAGTCCAGGTCCGCGGGGAGAAAGACGCGGAACGCCGAGCCCTGCCCGACCTTGGTCTCCACGCGGATGCGCCCCTGGTGCTCGTCGATGATGCGCTTGGTCACGGCCAGCCCCAGGCCCGTGCCGCGCAGTCCCTTGGTCGTGTGGAAGGGCTCGAAGATCCACTTGAGTCGGTCCCTGGGGATGCCCGGCCCGTTGTCGAGCACGCTGATCTCGGCCGTGGGCGTACCCACCTCCCCGGGCTCGACCTCGTGGAAGAGCACCTTGACCGTGATCGCGCCGGTCTTGGGCTCGACCGCCTCGACCGCGTTGCCCAGCAGGTTCACCACCGCCTGGTGGACCATGTTCTGATCGATCGCGATCGGGGGCATCTCCGGGTCCGAGTCCACGATGAGCGCGACCTCCTTCTCAGCGCAGCGCGTCTCGAACAGCTCGGCGCACTCCTCGACCAGCGGGCCCAGCTTGGTCAGCTCCAGCTCCAGCGTCATCTGGCGGCTGAACGCGAGCATGTTCATCGTCAGCGAGACGATGCGGTCCAGGTTCCGCTTGAGGATCTCCCACCCGCCCGTGGCGATCTTCAGATCCTGCTTGGACAGGCCCATCTCGACCACGTCCGCCCCGCCCCGCAGGCCCTGGAGGATGTTCTTGATCGAGTGCGACAGGCTCGCGACGGTCTCGCCGATCGTCGCCAGACG
>JAJDDH010000134.1 GCA_029260415.1 Phycisphaerales bacterium
GAGCTCTTCGGGCACGAGAAGGGCGCCTTCACCGGCGCCGACCTCCTCCGGCGCGGACGATTCGAGCACGACGACCAGGGCACCCTCCTGCTCGACGAGAGCTCAGAGGTCCCCGCGCCCATCCAGGCCAAGCACCTGCGCATCCTGCAGGAGCGCGCCTTCGAACGCGTCGGCTCCAGCCAGTCCATCGGCGTGGATGTCCGGGTCATCGCCACGAGCAACCGCGACCTGCCCCGGGCCGCCGCTGACGGGCAGTTCCGCGAGGACCTGTTCTTCCGCCTCAACGTCCTGCCCGTGCACCTGCCCCCGCTCCGCGAGCGCCGCGAGGACGTCCCCGCCCTGGCGACGCACTTCATCGGTGAGATCGCCCGGCGCGAGGGTCGCCAGGCCCCGACCATCACGCCCGACGTCATGGACCTGCTCTCGGGCTACCGTTGGCCGGGCAACGTCCGCGAGCTGCAGAACATCTGCGAGCGGGCCGTGGTCCTCGCGGGCGCCGGCAACGGTGCGATCGAGCGGTCACTCGTCGAGCCCTGGCTGGGCGCCCCAGCCCAGGCCCGCAAGGCGACCCCGCTGCACGCGCCCGCCGCCCGAGCCGAGGGCGAGCCCGCCGCGCCGCCCTCGTCCATGATCGAGTCCAAGCTCTCCTACATGCCCGGCGACCGGACCCTCGCCGAGATCGAGCGCGAGCTCATCGTCCACACCCTCCGCCGCTTCAACGGGCACCGCCAGAAGACCGCCCGGGCTCTGGGCATCGGGGTCCGCACGCTCGGGCTCAAGCTCAAGAAGTGGAAGGAGCAGAGCCTCGTCGCCCAGTCGTTGTAACGAGGTTCCCCGCCCGGCCCGCGGATTGCGGGCGTTGGAGACGTGTCCATGATCCAGAGCATCGCAACCGCCGGGGCCATTCCAGCGCTGGAGATGACCCTCCAGTTCGCGGGCGCCCGCCAGCGGGTCATCGCCCACAACATCGCCAACATCGACACCCCCAACTTCCGGGCCAAGGACGCCGACCCGCGCGACTTCCAGCGCGTCCTGGGCGAGGCCATCGAGCAGCGCCGCGCCGGCAATGGGGGGGTCTCGGGCCACCTCGACTGGCAGGAGAGCAGCCAGATCAAGCGAGGCCCCAGCGGCTCGCTCCGCCTCAACCCCGAGGCCGACTCGGGCAACATCCTCTTTCACGACCGCAACAACCGCGACCTGGAGCGGACCATGCAGGACCTGGTCGAGAACGCGGGCGTCTACCGAGTGGCCTCGGACTTGCTCCGCTCTCGGTTCCAGATCATCCAGTCCGCCATCTCAGAACGCGTCTAGTCCCCCCTGACCCTGACCCTGACCCGGAGACCGCCCCATGTACGGCGCCCTCGACGTCTCAACCAGCGGCATGATCGCCCAGCGCACCCGTCTGGCAACGATCAGCGCCAACATCGCCAACGCGAACACGCTGGTGGACGCCAACGGCGACTACGCCCCGTACCGCCGGCGGATCGTCTCATTCGCCCCGGGCGACCCGGGCTCCCCCAGCGATCAGGGCAGATCCTTGGGCGTCCACGTCTCCGGGATCGATCTGGACCAGTCCGAGTTCGTGCCCAAGCACATGCCCGACAGCCCGTACGCCGATGACAAGGGCTACGTCATGACCCCGAACATCAACCCCGTGGTCGAGCAGATCAACGCGATGGAGACGGCCAGGGCCTACGAGGCCAACATCGTCGCCGCGGAGACGAGCAAATCGATGATGGCACAAGCGTTGCGTCTGCTTGCGTAGACAAGCCCCGCCCCGGGTCCGATCGGACCCCGGGCGTCGCGGAGATAGACGATGAGCGATCCCCTTGGACTGGTCGGAAGCGGAGGCGCCACGCCCCATCTGCCCATCCGCCCGCCCTCGCAAGCCCCCAAGGGCGCGGGCGCCCCGGACTTCAAGTCCGTCCTGATCGACAACCTCCAGCAGGTCAACGAGATGGAGCAGGACGCGACCCGCGCCGTCGAGGACCTGCTCACGGGCAAGCGCGACGATCTCGAGGGTGTCATCCTCGCCACCGAGAAGGCCGACTCCGCCTTCCGCATGCTCCAGTCCATGCGCAACAAGGTCATGCAGGCGTACGACGAGATCAAGCAGATCCGCGTCTGAGCCCCACGCGCAGCTTTGGCCCGTTTCGGCGACTTCTGCGCACACGACAGAGACCTTTGCGCGTGTTTCAAGCGCGCCACCCCCATCGTCCGAAAGGGGTTGGGCGTAGCGGTTACTTACCCGCTGCGTCCCGTCGTGCGGAGCGCGCCGGGCTCGGCACGGAGGCCGCTTTCGGATGAATCAGCTGCGCCAGGCGCTGGCCACCATCCAGACGTATCTCGGGCGGATGACCGCCAGCCAGAAGCTGCTCGTCGGCTCGCTGGCTGTCATTGCGTTGATGACCTTCTTCGTCGTCAGCCGCTACGCCGCCCGCCCGACCCTCGTCGATCTCATGCAGGACGACCCGAACCTGCGGATGGTCGATTCGCTCCAGGCCGCGGGCATCGGGGCCACCACCGAGAACGGGCGCCTCATGGTCCCCGAGACCCAGCGCGTCAGCGCCCTGGCCATGCTCGGGCAGAACGGGCAGCTCCCCGCCGACACCGCCACGCTCTTTGAGAACCTCGCCCAGCGACAGGACTGGAAGAACTCCCGCGAGCAGAACCGCGTCCAGTTCAACCTCGCCCTCCAGAACGAGCTGGCCCGCGTCATCTCCAGCTTCGGCGGGATCAAGAGCGCCAGTGTCATCATCGACGTCCCCGAGCAGGGCGGGCTCGGGCGGACCGCCAAGGCGCCCACCGCCTCGGCGACCGTCTTCACCAGCTCGGGGGGGGCGCTCGACCAGGGCACGGTCGACGCCGTCGCCAACCTCATCGCGGGCGCCCGCTCGGGGCTCTCGCCGTCCAACGTCCGCGTGATCGACGGCGCCAACGGGCGCCAGCGCAAGCCCACCGGCGACGACGAGTTCCTCGCCACGAGCTACATCGAGCACACCACCCGCGCCGAGCTGATGACCCAGCGCAAGCTCGCCGAGCTGCTCGCGCACGTCCCGGGCGTCGTCGTCGCCGTGACGGCCCAGGTGGACGTCACCCGCGTGATCACCAACACCAACAAGTTCCTGCCCAAGGGCGACGGCACTCTCTCCCTGCCCCGCTCCGAGACCGCCCAGGCCGAGACCCAGACCAGCCGGGTCTCGGGCGGCGAGCCGGGCGTCCGCTCCAACCAGTCCGCGGACATCGCCTCGGGTTCCTCCGGGGCGGGCGCGGGGTACGAGAAAACCAACGAGACCATCGACAACGACAACTTCCCGGGCGTCGAGGAGAGGCAAGTCGTCGATCCCCGCGGCTCGCCCACATTCCTCACCGCCTCGGTCAACATCCCGCAGGGCTACATCGAGGAGCTCGTCAAGCGCACCAAGGGCGACGAGAACGCCGACGTGACCGAGCAGGAGGTCCTCGACCGGTTCGAGCAGATGCGACCCGAGATCGAGGCGAGCCTCAAGCCCCACGTCACCGCCCGGACGCCCGAGGGCGAGCCCATCGACGGCGACGTGACCGTCTCCATGATCCCCGTGTCCCTGCTCGACATCGCGCCCGTCGCGGCGCAGGCCGGGTTCTTCACCAGCCTGACCTCGGGCGGTGGGGGCGGCGCCTCGGGCGGGCTGGTCAACACCGTCGTCGTCGCGCTGCTCGCGATCGTCGCGCTGGGCATGATGGTGATGATGGTTCGCAAGAGCGTCCAGCCGATGGAGCTGCCCTCGGTCGAGCAGCTCGTGGGCATGCCCCCGAAGCTCAACGCCGACGCGGACATCGTGGGCGAGGCCGACGAGTCCGACGCGCCCATGGCGGGCATCGAGCTGGGCGACGATCAGATCAAGAAGGCCAAGCTGCTCGAGCAGGTCGCTGAAATGGTCAGGCAGAACCCCGAGACCGCCGCCAACCTGCTCGGGCGATGGATCGAGACGAACAACTAAGACCGAGCCGACCCGAGGACCCCGCGCGTGCCCCGCAAGCCCAACGAGAAACTCCCGACCAACCCCAGCGAGCTCGAGGGCTTGTCCAAGGCCGCCATCGTGCTGCTGGCCATCGGTCAGGACGGCGCCAGCGAGGTCCTCAAAAAGCTCCCCGCCGAGCAGGTCGAAGAGGTCACCCGTGAACTCGCCAGCCTCGGGCGCATCAACGAGGACCTCCAGACCGCGGTCATCGAGGAGTTCTACGGCATCTCGATCGCCAGTGGGCACGCCGCGGAGGGCAACCTCGACTTCGCCAAGAAGATCCTGCTCGACTCGCTCGACCCCGGGCATGCCGACCGCGTGCTGCAGCAGATCCAGACGCAGGTGCAGAAGACACCCTTCAGCTTCCTCCAGCGCGCCGAGAGCGAGAACCTGCTCACGTTCATCCAGGACGAGCACCCGCAGACCATCGCGCTCATCACCTGCCACCTCGGGCACCACAAGGCCGCGGAGATCCTGGGCGGGCTCCCGCTGCAGAAGCAGATCGAGGTCATCAAGCGCATGGCCAACATGGAGCAGACCAACCCAGAGGTCATCCGCGAGGTCGAGAAGGGCCTCGAGTCCCGCCTGAGCAGCATGCTCGTGCAGTCCATGGAAAAAGCGGGGGGCATCCCGACCGTGTCCGAGATCCTCAACCTCGCCGACCGCGCCACCGAGAAGTCGATCATGGAGGGGCTCGAGGCGGAGGACCCCGACCTGGTCGAGCAGATCCGTCGCCTCATGTTCGTCTTCGAGGACATCCTGCTCGTCAACGACAAGGGCATCCAGTCCGTGCTCAAGGAGATCGAGAACGACGAGCTCTCGCTCGCGCTCAAGACCGCCTCGCCCGAGCTGCAGGAAAAGATCTTCGGCAACATGTCCGAGCGGGCCGCGGGCCTGATCAAGGAGGACATGGAGTTCATGGGCCCCGTCCGCGTGTCGGACGTCGAGGGCGCCCAGCAGCGCATCGTGGACATCGTGCGACGCCTCGAGGAGGCGGGCGAGGTCATCATCGACGGGCGCGGCGGCGAGTCGGACCTGATCGTCTGA
>JAJDDH010000135.1 GCA_029260415.1 Phycisphaerales bacterium
CGCCCCCGCCCCGGCGCGCCCGGGCGCGCACGACGATCGCGGTCCCCTCGAACGCGAACTTGGTCGCGTTCTCAACCAGGTTGCGCACGATCAGCTCGAGGTGCTTCGGGTCGCACTCGATGCGCCGCGCCTCGGGCGCGATGTCGGTCTCGATGCGGAGCTGCCGCGCCGTGCACGCGTCGGCGAACGCTTCCGCCAGCGACCCGACCAGCTCGCTCAGGTCCACCGGTTCGACCCGCGTCTCCAGCTCGGGCGCCTCCAGGCGGGAGAGGTCCAGCAGATCGCTGACCAGGTTCTCCAGGCGGGTGACGTTGGACTCGATCATGGACCGCAGGCGCGACCGCATGGCCTCGTCCTGGTCGCCCCCGCGGGACATGGTCTCGACCGCGGCGCGGATCGAGGCGATGGGCGTGCGCAGCTCGTGCGAGGCGTTGGCGGCGAAATCGGCCTTGAGCTGCATCGCCGTCGCCAGCTCCGTGACGTCGCGCAGGCACAGCAGCACGCCCCCCCCGCCCCCAGCGCGTGATGGCAGCGGCGCGGCCGACACGTCGAACCAGCGCGTCATCCCCTCGATGACCACCCGTGACCGGGCGCGCCGCGTCCGTCCCTCGAGCGCCTCGGCGTGCAGCGCCAGCAGCTCGGGCTGCGCCAGCAGGTCCTCCAGGCGCCGACCCAGCACGCCCCCCTCCCGCTCGGCCAGGATCGTCAGCGACGCGTCGTTGCACTGGACCACACGCCCCCGCGCGTCGGTCGCGATCACGGGCTCGTCGATCGCCCCGAGCATGTCCCGCGCCGAGCCCGCGGTCCGCTCGAGTGCGCTGAACCGCGCGTCGATCCGGTCACCCCGAAGCCGGATCCGCTCGATCGCGTCCTCGAGCGCGCCCGTCGCATGCTGCGTGTCGGGCTCCACGCCGCCCTCGCCCATGTCCAGGGCTGCGCGGGCGAGCCCGCGCAGCTCGTTGCGCCGGCGCTGCTCAGCGCGCTCGAGCAGGAACCAGAGCACCGACACGCCGATGACCACCACCAGCAACGGCGCCGCCCAGCCCGCGGCCGTCAGCCCGATCGCCGCGGATCCCACCGCGATCACGATCCCGAGCGCGGCGACCGTCAGCCCGCGGGCCAGCACGCCCAGCGCGCCCCGGTTGTGGTTCTCCTGCTTCATGCGATCAGCGGCCCCGGTGTCCCGTGCCCGAGCCTACGGCGATTCGCCAGAGCCGGCTCAGTGCCCCGAGGTCTGTTCCACGTCCGCCGAGGCGAGGGCCAGGCGGTAGCCCACCCCGCGGATCGTGCTCACCATCGACGCGTGCTCGCCCAGCTTGCGCCGGATCGACGTGACATGCACGTCGATTGTCCGCTCGGTCACTGTCACCCCGGGCCCCATGGCGCTCGAGATCAGGGCCCGGCGCGAGAGCACCCGCCCGTTGGCGCTCACCAGCGCCGAGAGCAGGCGGAACTCCGTCAGCGTGAGCTTCATCGCCTTGTCATCGAGCTTGGCCTCGTGGATCTGCTCGTCGATGGTCAGCGGGCCGATGCTCAGCGGCTTGGAGGGCGCGCCCACCCCCGAGCGCCGCAGGACCGCGCCCACACGCGCCAGCAGCACGCTCATGGAGAAGGGTTTGGTGATGTAGTCGTCCGCCCCGAGTTCCAGGCCCTCGAGCTCGTCCCGCTCCTCGCTCTTGGCCGTGAGCATGATGATCGGGATCTTGCTCGTGCCCGGCGCCTGCTTGAGACGCTCGGCGACCTGCTGCCCCGTCAGGCGGGGCATCATCAGATCCAGCAGGATCAGGTGCGGCGCCTCCCGATCCACAGCCTTGAGCGCCTCGGCCCCGTCCCGGGCGACCTCGACCTCGTGACCATCGATTCTGAGGTTGTACGCGATCAGCTCGGCCAGATCGGGCTCATCCTCTACTACAAGTATCCGGCACGGATCTGGCATCTGCTTTCGCTCCTGGTCGCCCGCTCAGGGCGCCCAAGGCTAGAGACGTTTGCGGGGCACGGACCCCCGCTCATTGACATTTGACCGAATTCCAATACACGCGGTTGTTCGGGTGGATGACCCGCAGCACAGAGATTCGGGCGATTTCCCTAATAGTTACCAAACTCGCCGGGCGTGGGTTGTGGGGGCGGGCGCCAGCGGTCGGAATCGCGCATGATCTGCGCCTGAATTACCGTCAGGGTTTGCCCATTTCAACGAGATGCCGGACAACGTCCCGAAAAGATGGGCGTTGGGTGTTGATCTGGTCGAAACTGAGTTGGCACTTGCTAATGAGCGGGACTATACTCCCGCCCGACCCGAGGCCCGGATTGAGCGGGCAGGGACAAGGCCGGACTTTGGAGCCCATCGGGGTTCTCGGTCGATCGGGCGTCACACGGGTGACGCGGCCAGGTGTGAGTCGTCGGGACGATTTCCCGACACGCGTCGGACGTCACGCGGAGCGTGGCGACAAGTCGAATCGGCGGGCGACCCAGTCGGGAAGCCCAACCGTGTCCGGGCGAGGGAGTGTGCCCGGCACGTGAAGTGAAACGAAACCCGCCCAGTACGGGCAACACGCGACGGGGCCTGAAAGCCTCGTGCAAGCGAAGGAGTCTTGAAGATGAGTCGGAAGACGAACGTAATGCTGTTCGCCGGAGCTGCGCTGGGCCTGGGCTCAACCGCCGTCGCTGGCGATCTCGATCTCGACCGTGCCTACGCCGCTGAGCTTCGCGCTGACGCGGCCGGCCGCACCAGCCTGCTCCAGGCCGGCGGTGGCTCGGGCCACGACGGGATGTTCCATATCGGTGATTCCTCTGGCGTCAACCGCCTGAACGTCCGCGGCGTCATGCAGTTCCGCTACCTCGCGGACTTCCGTGACTCCAGCGTCGCGCTCGGCACCGACAACGAGACCACCATCGGTTTCCAGATGGCCCGCGCTCGCCTCATCTTTGATGGCAACGTCATCAACGAGAACCTGAGCTTCCGCATCGACGGTGACTTCAACAGCCCCGCCAACGGTGGCAACACCGGCTTCGGTGGCGTGTTCGGCGCTGACAACTTCGGCGCCTTCACCCTCCACAACGCGTACGGCAAGTACAACTTCGAGGGCGAGGGCCAGGGCTGGAGCATCCAGTGGGGCCAGATGAAGGCTCCCGTCCTCTTCGAGGAGTTCGGCAACGAGGACTGGCACGGCCTGGCCGTTGAGCGCTCAATCGTCAACGAGTTCTTCACCGCCGGCTACACCCAGGGCATCAACTTCGGCTACGCCTCCGATCAGATCGCCTTCAACGCCGGCTTCAACGACGGCGCCGGCACCGCCAACTCCGCGTACAACGGCTTCGGCGCCGGCAACCCCGAGGCCGACTTCGGCCTCACCGCCCGCCTCGACTGGAAGATCCAGGGTGACTGGGCTCAGTTCCAGGACATGACCAGCTTCCGCGGCTCCAACATGGGCGCCCGTCTCGGCGGCGGCATCCACTACCAGCACATGGGCGAGACCAACCCGTCCTTCGCTGGCGGCAGCGGCAACTTCATCGAGGATTACTTCCTCTACACCATCGACGGCGCCGTCGAGGGTGACGGCTGGAACCTGTACGCCGCCGTCGTTGGCGCCCACACGGAGTTCCAGACCGGCGCCGGCGCTTCCGACCGCGACGACTTCGGCGTCATGATCCAGGGTGGTGTGTTCCTCACCAACGACTTCGAGATGTTCGCCCGCTACGACGGCCTCTTCCTCGACGACACCGGCCCCGGCCGTACCGCCGCTGCCGATGACAACCTCAACTTCATCACCGTTGGTGGTAACTACTACTTCGTCCCCGAGTCCCACGCCGCCAAGTTCACCGGCGACGTCGTGTTCTCCCTGAACGATTCCCTGCCCAACGGCGGCGGTCTCCTCCCGGACAACACCACCGGCGTTCTCGGTGACACCACCGACGGCGAGGTCCTCCTCCGCCTCCAGATGCAGCTCGTCTTCTAAGACCGGCTTCATCCCGCCTCATCAACTCCTGCCGGCCGGCCCTTTTGGGCCGGCCGGTTTTCATTGGCGAACCCCGTGCGCCAGCATCTGTTGAAGAACGCGCTAAGA
>JAJDDH010000136.1 GCA_029260415.1 Phycisphaerales bacterium
TCCCGTTCGGCGCTTCCGTCCAGCTCGACATGATCATCAGGCTCAGGCCCGATCACCCCATCGAGTAAAAGAACTCCTCCCGCGCCACCTTCCCGTCCCTCACCGTGTACACACCGACCTCCTGCATCCGGAACCGGTTGCCCGCCATCGGTCCCGCACTGGGCGTCACGTCGAGATCAAACGTCACCGCGAACCGGTCATCGTGCGGGTAGGGCCCGCCCACCTCGCACGAGTGCACCTCATTTGTCGCCTCCCACCGCGCCGTCTTCTCCCGAACCTTGTCAAGCCCCCTCGTCTCACGACCCTCCCCGGACATGTCCTGCGCCTCCACGCTCACGATGTCCTCCGCGTAGCACGCCTCCAGCGCCCCCCGGAAATCACCCTGCCTGCACAGCTCGACCAGCTTCGTTCCGACTTCATTCGCGGACATGATTTGCTCCTGTTCACGTGGGGAATCGGCGCATCGACGCCGCGCCACAGCCTACAGCCGAGGCGAGATCTGTCAAGGTTCTATCTGTGAATTGAACGGAAAATGATCGGGTGATCACTCGTACCGCACACTTTCGTGCTCGATCCACCCGTCCTCGTGCCGCCCGCCCGGGTCGTGGTGCGTCCAGTGCAGCACACCGCCCTAGTCGTTGAACTCGTACTGCCCGTGCAGGCTCACGATGTCACCCGCCTTCAGCGGCACCCGCTCCGCGAGATCGATGTTGTGCGCCACCAGAATCGTGTCGTACGCCCCGCTCCGGTCCTCGAGCGCCAGGATGAACCGCTGGTGCCGCGACCCGTCGTTGTCGTCCGCCAGAGTCCGCAGCACCCGCGCGTCGAACGCGACCATCTGCCCCGAACGCTGCTCCCGCATGAGCCGAACAACCCGCTCCTGCGTCTGCGCCAGCGTTGTTGTCGCTGTCCCGCCCGCATCGCCAGCCGCCCGTCGAGTCGCCTCCCGGGGCGCCGGCTCACCCCGATCCGCCGACGCCCGGTCCCGATCGCCGGGCGCGGGCGCACCGCTCTGGGGACTTTGCCCCCCGCCCTGATTCCCCGCCAAAGGCGCCCCGAAATACGCCGCAGCCCCCAGCACCGCCAGCACAATCACGATCCGCGCGATGCGCACACCCATGGATCCCGTCCTGCCCGCTCGTGGTGTCTCGCTCATGCGCCAAGCCTAGCCGGATTCCCGTCGGTCTCGCACGCCCGCTCGGCTACCCTCTACCAGCCGCGGGCGGGGTGGACCGTCCCTACAGATCACCGGATCACACGTAACGGGAGGATCGCCATGCTCGCCGAACTGCTGTCGGATCAGAAGGACGGAATCGTCAACGCCATCTCCTCCAAGGCGGGCGCCACGCAAGAACAGGCCGGCGGCTTCCTCGAAGTCGCGATCTCCAAGATCGAAGACCTCGTCGGCGCCGGCAAGCTCGACATAGCCTCACTCCTCAAGGGCGACGTCTCGGCGCTCACCTCCAGCCTCGACCTGGGCATGCTCGGCTCCATCCTGGGCGGCGGCGAAGATAAAGCCAAGCAAGGCCTCGGCGCGCTCATGGGCCCCCTCCAGGACAAGCTCGGGGGAGGCGACGCCGCTGGACTCATCGAAGGTCTCACCGGCAAGGGCGCCGTCGGCGACACCCTCGGCGGGCTCGGAAAGATGTTCGGACGGTGAGATCGGCGCACCATCGCGCCATCTGCCTGTGGGGATGAGCGATCGGCATCTTCGTACTCATCATCTGCTACGTGATCCTCGGCGGGCTCTACGCCTGGATCGCAGGCGCCATGACGCACGAAGAGGTCTCGCTGAAGACCGGTGTCATCGTCGTGATCATCCCGAGCGTAGTGCTCGTCGTGCTCGCGCTTGCAGAAACTGACATCGGGCTCTCGGCGCTCGCGCTGATGTTCGGGCTGCTCGCGGTGGGCGGCCGCAGTATCGCGAAGCTCCGGTGGAAGCCGTCGCTGATCCTCGCGGCGATCTTCACCGTCCTCACGGTCCTGCTCACGATCCTGTTGTACATCGCGATCTCCTGAACGCCTACACGCTCCGCTTCACACCCACGCGCTCCAGAAACGCGTCCAGCCTCTCGCGCTCACCGGGAAGATCGACATGCTCGATCCGATCGATGAGGCTCTGCGCGTCCACCGTGAACACCTGCTCGCACTCGTGCCGGTGGGATTGGCCCGCGTGGTCGGTCAGGTCCACAAACCGCACCCGGAACCGCGCGGGCGATTCCTGGGTCAGGGCCGACTCGTACCGGATCCGGTCGAAGCTGGCCGAGGCCCACGCCGCCGCGGCCCGGTAGGAATCCACGATCTCGCCCGCCCCCCGGGTGATCTTGCCCCGGAACGCGTACGCGCAGCCAGGGGCCAAAAGCCCCTGGGCGGCCCCAAAATCCTCCGTATCCAGGGCCTTTACGAACGCGGAAGCGGTGCTCTGGGGTCCCATGCTGGGCAGTCTCCGGAACTTTGCGCCCCTGGGGGCTCTGGGGGGACTAGACTTGGGCGCCTTGGGAGGGGTGTCTGACACCGGTCAGAACTCGCCCCGTGGTCCGACGCTTTCTCATTGCCCGAGTCCAAGCAGCGGTTCAAAGATTTCGGGCAGTGCAGAAGGTATCAAGATGAAGAAGATTTATGTCGGCAACCTCTCGTTCGATACGTCCGAGCCCGAACTCCGCGACCTGTTCGCGCAGCACGGCGAGGTCACCTCGGCGAGCCTCGTGATGGACCGTGAGACCGGACGCCCCCGCGGCTTCGGTTTCGTGGAGATGGCGGACGCCGGTCAGGCTGACGCGGCGATCGAGGCCCTCAACGGCCAGAACGTCGGCGGGCGTGACCTGACCGTCAACGAAGCCAAGCCCCGCGAGAACCGCGGCGGTGGCGGCGGCGGCGGTGGCCGCGGCGGCTACGGCGGCGGCGGTGGTGGCGGCGGCGGCGGCCGCTGGTAAGCCAATCGCGTGAGCCTTGGCTCACGTGTTGACTGCGAATGAAACAGGCCGAGGCGTCATGCCTCGGCCTGTTGTTTTTTTGGGATGTGGATGCTGGCTTAGGCGCGTCGGCGGCGCGCGGCGAGCAGGCCCGCGAGGGCGAGGGGCGCGGCGGTGGTGGGCGCGGGGGTGATGACCAGTTCGAGGGTGACGCTCGTCAGGTCGGAGCCGGTCTGCTGGATCCAGAAGGTGTAGTCGCCGGCGGGGGAGGGGGCGGAGCCGGCCTCAGAGGTGAGGGAGGGGAGGATGTCGGTTCCGACGAGTTCGGCGGCGGTGAGCTCGAAGCCGTTGAGGTCGCCCTGGAAGGTGTCGGGGTCGAAGTTGA
>JAJDDH010000137.1 GCA_029260415.1 Phycisphaerales bacterium
TGGCGCAGCTGGTTCGTGATCCGGTTGCGCGACTGCATCAGCGAGAAGTAGTCCGCCGCGATGTCCACCAGCAGCTCGCGCCGGAAGCGCTCGAACGAGCGGGCCGCGTAGATCAGGTCCCGCTCGGCCTGGATGCGCGACTCGCGCGCCGCTTGTCCCGCCCCGCGCAGCAGCGGGATGTTTCCCGAGAGCGCCAGCTCCGACGACTGCGTGTACCGCCCCGTCGCCTGCGTGCGGAGCTGGTCGGTCGCGTTGACGATCCAGCGCGCCTCGATCGAGCCGCCGTAGGGCAGTCGCTTGGTCACCCGCAGGGTGTTGATCAGGTCCAGCGCGTGCTCGAAGCGTCCGTCCGTGCCGCTGCCCGAGAGCCCGACGCGGGTGTCGTTGAAGAGCCTGGGCGACCAGAGGTGGCGCTCGATGAGCAGGCGGATCGCCGCGAGGATGTAGTCTTCTTCCGCGAACCGGTGCTCGCGCCCGCTGGCCTGGGCCAGGCGGAAGGCCTCGGTCAGCGAGATGGTTCGCAGGGTGTCGCTGGTCGCCTCGCCGGGCATGGGCAGCGACTCGCTCGCGTACCGCTCCAGTCGATCCGCAACGTCCCGGTCCGCCTGCGCCGGGCGGAAGCTCAGCTGCTCGGCGCCCGGGTTGGACGTGGGCAGGCTGGTGCGGGTCTGCCCGGAGCGCCTCGGGTCGGTCGTGCTCCCGTCGCGGACCGAGGGCGCGACGGCGCCCCCGCCCAGCTCAGCGGACCGCTCGCGCAGCAGGCGGTCCGTGCGGGCGTCGACCCGGGCCAGCGGATCGGAGCAGCCCGTCAGCGACACCCCCAGCACGCCCAGAAGGGCGATTCCGGTCGGCGCACAGCGACCCCCCCGCGAACGCGGTTGAGCGGTAGAAAGGGGACGAAATCGAAAATCATGCATGAAAAGAGGCCGTTCTCGGGGCTGACTGTACCGTTCACACTCGTCGTGCGTTGCCATTTCCAGGACGGGTTCTATGCTTCCGATCCCCCGCCCGGCGATGTTCGGGGCGTCCTGCGGACGTCGGGCGGATCCTGCCCGTTTGCCTCCCGAGGCGAGCGGCGCTCGGAGCGCAACCACCTATGCCTTCAGTGACCTATGACGGTCGTAGCTTCATGCTCGACGGACGCCGCCTCTGGCTCGTCGGGGCCTCGATTCACTACCAGCGGATCGCCCGGGACGAGTGGGCGGACCGGATTCATGCCGCGAAGATCGCCGGTTTCAACACGATCGAGACCCCGATCTTCTGGGCCCCCATCGAGACCCGCCCCGGGCAGTTCGATTTCACGGGCCCCAACGACATCAAAAAGTTCGTCGAAGCTGTCGGCCAAGCCGGGATGCACTGCGTCCTCCGCCCGGGCCCCTTCGTCGGCTCGGGCTGGGACCTGGGCGGCCTGCCCGCCTGGCTCCTCCAGATCCCCGAGATGAAGCTCCGCACCGCCAACCAGCCCTACCTCGAGGCCTGCGGACGCTACCTCACCGCCCTGGCCGACCAGATCCGCCCCCGCCAGGTGACCTCCACCGGGCGCGGCGGCTCGCTGCTGCTCATCCAGAACGAGTCCCAGTGGACCTGCGGGCTCGACGAGCTGGCGACCAAGTACCTGGGCGAGCTCGCCCGCTACCAGCGCGAGAGCGGGCTCAACGTCCCCAAGATCAACGCGAACAACCTCTGGCAGTCCAAGGCCGTCGAGGGTGAGATTGACGGCTGGGTGGGCGAGTCCGACATGATGCGCACCCTGCGCGAGCTGAACATCGTCCGCCCGGACCAGCCCAAGCTGATCATCGACTTCGGGGTAAAGACCCGAGCCGTCTTCGGGCAGGACCCGGTCCCCGCGCCCTCGCCCGCGGTCGTGCAGCGCCGCCTGACGGAGATCGTCGCCGGGGGCGGGCAGTTCATCCTCAACCCCTTCGCCTCCGGGATCACCCGCGAGTTCTGGGGCGGCAAGGCCCCCACGGGCGATGGCGCCCACTACGCCCCCATCCAGGACCTGGCCTCCCCGCTCGATGCGCACGGCGCCCCGAGCCCGCACTTCGCGACTGTCCGCCGCCTCGCGACCTTCGCGTCGCAGTTCAGCCGCGTGCTGGCCAACCTCGAGCCCGACCAGCAGCCCATCGTGCTCGACCCGACGACCGCCCCGGGCGGGACGACGCGCAGCGCCAAGCCCTCGATGCTCGCGCCGATCATCACCCCCGCGCAGGGCTCGCAGGGCGACGTCGCGTTTGTGTTCGCCAACGCCGAGGACGTCGAGGACAAGGTCGACCGCTCGTCGATCACCCGCGTGGGCCTGCTCATGCCCGACGGCATGACCCTGCCCGTGGACTTCGGCGCCCAGTCCGTCGCCTGGTGCCTCTTTGACGTCAACCTCAACGCCCGAGCGGCGCTCGACTACTGCTCGCTCAACGCTTTCGGTGTCGTGGGCGACGTCTTCGTCTGCTTCGGGCCCGCGGGCGGGCGGGGCTCGCTCTCGATCGAGGGCACGCCCATCGAGGTCGACATCCCGCGCGGGCGCAAGCCCATCGTCGAAGAGGTCGAGGGGGTGTACGTCGTCGTCTGCTCCGAGGAGCTCATCGACCAGACGTTCATCACCGAGGACACGGTCTATGTTGGCGTCGCGAGCGTGACCGCAGACGGGCAGCCCGTCGAGGGCGAGCACAACGTCTACACCCGCATCGACAAGGACGGGGGCGTCAAGAACATCTCCTTCAAGGAGGAGGCCAAGGCGTCCAAGCTGCCCAAGTCGGGCAAGACCAGCCTCGCCTCGCTCGAGGCGTCGCCCGCGAGCGACCAGACCTCGGGCGAGAGCCCGCGCTACGCCGCGATCTCAGGCCCAGCGGACCTGGGCGTGCTCGGCTCGCCCTACGGCTACGGGTGGTACCGCATCGCCCTCAAGGGCGCTGCTGGCGGCAAGACCACCCTCGCCGCCCCGCACGGGGGCGACCGCCTCACGCTGATCCTCGACGGCGAGACCGTCGGTGTCCTCGGGCGCGGCGCGGACGCGGCGCCCACCGTCACCCTCACGCTCAAGAAGGACGGGCAGACGCTGGTCGTCCTGGCCGACAACATGGGACGCACCTCCGCGGGTGTCGATCTCGCGTCGCCCAAGGGCCTGCCCGACCACCTGTACGAGGTCACCCCGTTCAAGATCGGCAAGGCCACCATCGAGCTGGGCGACCCGATCGAGCCGCTCAAGCACTTCACGCCGCTGATGAACATGCTCGTGGGCGACACAACCGCGCCCAACCGGGTGACGTGGAGCTTCCAGCACAGGAAGAAGTCGCCGTTGATCATGCACATGCCCGCGCTGCCCGCGCGGAGCGTGGTGGTGCTCAACGACGAGCCGTACCGGTTCCTGGAGGCGGGGGGCGCGATGGAGCTGGTGCTCGACCACGAGGCGACCAAGCGCGGCGCCAACACGCTGCAGATTGTCCCGATGGTTGACGCGATCGACCCGGCGCTGGCCGAGGAGCAGGTCGCAGAGTTCGCCAAGGCCGCCCAGAAGACCGAGTTCCTGGAGGGCGCCAACGCCCTGACGCTCAAGGCGTCGTGGGCGTACGCCAAGTGGGAGCAGCCCGCGGCGACCGCCTTCAAGAAGGCGACCAAGGACACCAAGCCCAAGGTCCCCACCTGGTGGCGGGCGACCTTCGACGCCATCCTCGAGCCCGACATCCCGCTCGAGCTCGACCTGACGGGCATGACCAAGGGCGTCGTCTTCCTCAACGGCGAGAACCTCGGGCGGTACTTCGTCGCGACCGCCTCGGGCGCCAAGGTCGGGCCGCTGAGCGCCATGCCCCTGCCCCGACCGCTGCTCAAGGCCAAGGGCAACAAGGTGATGATCTTCGACGAGTGCGGGGGCACGCCCTCGCGCTCGAAGGTGGTCTACCAGGAGGGCGTGCGCCCGATCCGGGCGACCTCGGGCGACGCGAAGTAAGCAAGCGGGAGATCGCGATGAACAGCCGACTCTGGCAGGAGGCCGCGAGCTTCGCCGCCCGGGCCCACGCGGGCCAGACGCGCCGCGACGGCGCGACGCCATACGCGGCGCACCCGTTCCGCGTCGCGATGACCATCCGCGACATCTTCGCCTGCGACGACGACGCCTGCATCGCGGGCGCCCTGCTGCACGACACGATCGAGGACACCCCGATCGACTACGACGACATCGAGAGCGCCTTCGGGCGTGAGGTTGCCGACGTGGTCGCGGCCATGACCAAGGACATGCGCCTGCGCGAGCCCGAGCGCGAGCCCGCGTACGACGATCAGCTCGCCAGCGCCGACTGGCGGGCGCACCTGGTCAAGCTGGCCGACACGTTCGACAACTTCACCGACGCCGCGGTCTCGGGCAAGCGCGGGATGAAGAAGATGCGGGCCCGCTGCGAGCGGGCCGTCGCCATCGCCCAGCCCTCGCTTGGCAACGAGCACGTCGCCCGGGCGATCGGCCAGGTCCAGCAGCTGCTGGACCGCCACGCCGACAGCGCCGACTAGGGGCGGGTGGTCGGGTTTGGCGACCCGATCTGCAGCGTCAGCTCCTCGATCCGCTCGTCGAGTTCAGCAAGAACAACCCGGACCTTCTCGAGCTCCGCCTCTGGCTCGTTCCCCTGCTCCAGGCGGACCCGCAGGCGGACGCGCTGCCGCGCCAGCTCGCTCAGGCGGCGGGCCAGCACCCGCGCGTTGCGGCTGGCCATCGCCGAGGTCGATGAGATCGCGGTGTTTCTCGGGTCGCGCGCCGTCCCTGGCGCGGTGGCGCTCCGAGGGCGCCCGCCGCGGACAAAGTCGAGCGCGTCGGAACCCGCCCGCCTGGACGAGGGGGTGGCGTCCGGGTCGATCCCGTCCTGCAGCCCGAGCTCCGCGGCGGCCCAGTCGTCCAGCGTCAGGTTGGAGCCCAGCTCGCCCGCAACGAGCCGGTCGTCCACGCCCAGGCGCATGCGGCGCTGGGCGAAGGCCGCGTCCAGTCGCCCGATGTCCACGCGGGACCGCTGGCCCAGCGCGCTGAACGACCCTAGCGGAACGTCGAGCACGAGGGTCTCGCCCGATCGCTCGAGCTCGATCTCGAGCACGTCCCCGGGGTCGTGCGACACGATGATCGCGCCCAGGTGCTCGCTGTTGGTCAGCGCGGCCCCGTCGACGCTGAGGATCACATCCCCGGGCTGGAGCAGCTCGAACGCCGGGAAGTTGGGGATCGGACGCTTGATGGGCACGCCGCGGCTCTGCGTGTTGGGGATGTCGAACTCAACGCCCATCCCCGCGCGCGGCGTGCTGCGAAAGAGCTCAAACGCCGCCCGCGCCACCCGCCTGTGCGACTCGGGACTCAGCGGCGTCTCCGCCAGCAACCCCAGCAGACCATCGACCGTCACGCCCTCGGACTCACGCAGCTCCTGCTCGCCCTGCTCGCGCTGTTCAAAGTCGTCAGCGCTCAGACGCGTCGCCGCGATGCGACCGGGTTGGGCGGACGCCAGGGCGGTCCCAAGACCCAGCAGGGCCAGCGCGATGGTGGGGGCGTGCATAGCTGGATTATCGCCATTGGGCGCGGGTCAGGCCAGGGAACTTCAGGCGCCCGCCCCGTCAAACGCCCGGACGAGGCTCTGGGCGTTGGATTCGAGCCATTCTCCCTTGCGGGCGATCGCCGCGAGGAAGGCCAGCCCCGGGCGACGCCCCGCCCGCCCGTCCGTCCCGACACCCGCCGCGGCTTCCTTGACCAGGGTCTCGACCATCAGCAGCGGCATCGCCTCCCGTGTCCGGGCTCCGATCGTCACCGGGTCATCGGCGCTGGCGTACCCGCGCCACATCGCCAGCAGGCGATCCGTGTCGGGCGCGTCGGGCCAGGCGTCGGGGTCGTCCCCGCCCCCGACCAGCGAGAACTGCACCAGCCCCTGGGCCAGGTCGCACGCCAGCTCGCCCAGGCGCGCCGCGTCGAAATCGATCACGCCCACGAGGCGCCCGTCGCGGAAGAGCGTGTTGCCCGGGTGCCAGTCGCCGTGGATCACGCGCGATGGGCTGCGGTCGAGCCCCAGGCGCAGCAGCGCGTGGTGCGCCCAGTCGCTCAGGGCAACGAGCCTGGCGCACGCGGGCTCGAGCGCCGCGTGGACGCTGGTCATGCGGTCCATCCGTCGGCGCACGCGTTCGAGGGCTGTGGACCGGTCCTCGGGCGCGGTCCAGGCCGAGCGGTGCCCGCGGCTCAGGTGGTGCAGTCGGGCCAGCGCGCCGCCCGCGATCTCCGCGCTGACGGGCGACGTGTCCGCGGGCTTCGCGTTGATGTAGTGGAACAGCTCGTAGACGCGCCCGTCGAGCTGGACCATGGAGTTGTTCTCGTCGCGTGTGCCCAGCAGCGGCGCGACGGGGTAGCCGCTGGACTCAAGCCTCAGCTGCAGGCTGTGCTGGAACGCGACCATGTAGGGGTCGTCGCACGCCCGCGAGCGCCGTTTGAGCAGCACCGAGCCCCGGGCGGACTCGATCAACGCCTTGGGCGCGCCGGGGTCGCCCGCGCGCACCTCGTGGACCGCAGAGACCTTGCCCAGCTCGTACCTGGACAGCACCGCGTTGATCTCGGGCGTGCTCAGCTGCTCGCGCTCGGGCGGTCGGGGCCTGGGCGCCGTGCCCGCTGGGCGATCCGGAGGCGGCGGGGGAGGGGGCGGAACGTCCATCGGGTCATCTCCCCTCGAGCGGGGCTCACTCGGCGTTCTGGACCTGCTCCTTGATCCGGTCGATCTCGCCCTTGATCTCCACGATCAGGCGCCCGATCCGCGCGTCGGGGCTCTTGGAGGCGATGGTGTTCGCCTCGCGCAGCATCTCCTGGGCCACGAAGTCCAGCGTCCGACCCAGCGGGCGGTCGTCCTCGCTGCGGATCAGCTCGGCAAAGTGCGTCATGTGCTCGCCCAGGCGGGCGATCTCCTCGGCGATGTCCGTCTTCTCCGCGTACACCGCGATCTCACGCACCAGATCCCCGGGCTCGGACTGGCGCCCCGCGTCGCCCAGCAGCGACTCGATCCGCTCCTTGAGGCGTCGCTGGTACTCCGCGACCACCCCCGGGGCCAGGGCCTTGATCTCCTCCAGGCGTTCCTCGATCGACGCCCCGCGCGAGAGCAGCTCCTCGCCCAGCCCGATCCCCTCGCGCTGGCGCATCGCGATCAGGTGGGTCAGCGATTCTTCCACGAGCGGCATCGTCGCCTTGCGGGCGTTGGTCAGGCGCAGCTCCTCGTCGGCCGGGGGCTGGAGCACGCCGGGCAGGTCCAGCAGCGCCGCCGCGTCGAGCGTCACGTGCCCGGACTTGACCGAGGGCGCCGAGCGGAGCTGGTCGATGTATCGCTGCAGCGCGTTCTGGTTGACGTTGTACGCCGCGGCCTCGCTCGTGTCGGTGCACTTGAGCGTCAGCGTGATCGATCCGCGGCTCAGCTTGGATCGCAGCAGCGAGTCGAGCGCGGGCTCGAGCCCCTGGAGCGATTCGGGCAGGCGCAGGGAGACCTTGCAGTACTTGTTGTTCACCGAGCGCAGCTCGACGAAGTAGTGGACGCCGCTCTCTTGGGCGGACGCGTCGCCGAACCCGGTCATGCTTCGGATCACACGCGGTCTCCTCGCCCCGCGAGGCAGACACGGGGAATCGCGATTCTACAGGGGTTGGCCCGGCTCAGGGCGCCTCGTCGGGGTCCGCGGGGGTGTCGCCCGCGGGGACGTCGGTGGGCTGTCCAGCGTCCTGACCCGGGTCCGAGTCGGAGTCCTCGTTGCCCGTCGCGCCCAGTCCCTCGTCCTCGACGCTGTCATCGCCCGTGGTCTGGCTGGTGGTCTCTGCCCCGAGCCCGCCGTCGGTCGAGGTGGCACTGGGCACGGTCGGCCGCGCCTCCGCGGGACGCACCGCGAAGTTCAGCACAACCGCGACGGCGAGGTAGATCACGAACATGGCGATGGTGGCCATGGTCAGCGCGTCGCCCGTGCGGGCGCCGAAGGCGGTCTGGCCCGAGCCGCTGCCGCCCCCGCCCGCGCCGAAGGCGCCGCCCAGCCCGCCGCCCTGCGGGCGCTGGATCAGCACCGTCAGGATCAGCACGACACAGACGAGCAGGAACAGAGCCACCATCAAGTTAATGGCAATCGGAGCCATGCCCAGGGTCAGCACCATCGGTCGGATCTCCGCAGA
>JAJDDH010000138.1 GCA_029260415.1 Phycisphaerales bacterium
CTCCACAGCCTGTTCATGCTCCCCGGCATCAAGCTGCTCCGCCTCGACCGGGCCTGGGGCCTGGGCCAGCCGCTGGCCGACGGGCTCAAGTTCTTCCTCAAGGAGGACTACCGCCCGACCAACGTGGACAAGGTCCTCTTCACGCTCGCCCCCGTCATCGTCATCGTCCCCGCCCTCATCGGCTTCATGATCCTCCCCTGGGGCGGCATGTGGAACATGCCACTGCTGGACCTGCCCCTGATCGGCGAGATCGGCGGCGAGATGGTCCACGTCGCGGGCGCCAACATCAACATCGGCGTCATCTATCTGCTCGCGGTCGGCTCGCTGGGCGTCTACGGCATCACCCTGGGCGGCTGGGCCTCCAACAACAAGTACTCCTTCCTGGGCGGGCTCCGCTGCACCGCCCAGATGATCTCCTACGAGATCCCCATGGGCATGAGCCTGCTGGCCGTCGTGCTCGTGTTCGGATCGTTCATGCCCGAGCGGATGATCGCCGACCAGGCCGAGCACGGGTGGATGGTCTTCCGCATGCCCCTGGCCGCGCTGCTGTTCTTCACCTGCGCCCTTGCGGAGGCCAACCGCGCCCCGTTCGACAACGCCGAGGCGGAGCAGGAGCTCGTGGGCGGGTACCTCACCGAGTACTCGTCGATGCGGTTCGCCCTGTTCTTCCTCGCCGAGTACAGCCACATGATCACGAGCAGCGCGTTCTTCGCGCTCCTGTTCCTGGGTGGCTGGAGCCTCAACCCGCTGGGCGTGGGCCCGCACATGGAACCCGTCGCGGGCTCGTTCCTGCTCGTGCTGGCCAAGTTCGGGATCTACTTCGGTAAGGTCATGCTGCTGGTCTGCTTCATGATGGTCATCCGCTGGACCCTCCCACGGATGCGCTACGACCAGATCATGATGCTCGGCTGGCACGCCCTGATCCCCATCGCCCTCACGCTGGTCATCGTCACCTCGTTCCTGCGCCAGTTCGGGATGACCGACTGGTGGATGCTGACCATCGCCAACGTCGCGCTCGTCGCCGTCGCGATGGCCCTCCAGCCCATGCTCCAGCGCAGCCTGGGCAACCCCACGGCCAACAAGCGCATCCCGATGTACGGCTCCCGCTTCAGCCCCGTGCCCGGAACCGTCGTCAACACCGCGCCCACCGACCCGATGGCCCTCGAAGACCGCCCGGTCCAGGGCACCGTCACCACCGCCTGACTCGAATCCACGAGCGTGGGCGAGGGGTCTGCAGTGCGCGAATCAACCCATCGCTCACGCTCGGGGCTTCGCGCGATCATCACTGCAGCGGGTTGATCCCGTCGCGGGGCACGACCTGGTAGAGCGTGGGCAGGATGTACCCGCGGTCCAGGTAGCCGAACACGCGACCCGAGACGATCATGTCCAGGTCCTCGCCCCGGACCTCCGCCCGGCGCTCCATCGCCATCAGCAGCCTGCAGGGCAGCACCGTCAGCGGCTCGTCGCCCCCCGCGTTCTGCGTCCCGTTGTCGAACCGCAACTCCCACGCGCCCGAGGTGGTGCGGATCAGGCGGGCGCGCCGACGGATGATCGACCCGCCCTCCTGGCTGACGCGCCGACCAGCGCCGTCGCGGGCCGCGTCCTCGTCACGCGCCCGGTCGTCGCTCTGGGGCATGGTGCTCAGCGCCCGCGCCCCCCGGTCCCCGGTCGAGAGCGCCTCGATCAGCGACGCGACGTCCGGGTCATCCTCCAGCACGGGCTGGCTCTTGACGGCGCTGCTCGGGGTGGTCTCGTCGGGCGCGGGCACGGGCGCCGACTCGCTCTCGGCGCGGGCGAACGCGCTGGGCAGCAGCAGGTTCCGGTCGTGGTACACCAGGATCTCCCCCGTGAGCGCGAACCGGTTGCGGGCCGGCTCGTCCTGCAGCGTCCGCTGCAGGCGCTGCACCGTCCGGCACGGCGCCAGCAGCATCGCCGATTCGCCCGGGCGGCGCTCGCTCAGGTCGGGCACGAAGATCAGCCGCCCGCCGGGCCCGCTGATCACCTTCCCGAGACGGCGCGACAGGAACGTCCCCTCCGCGAGCAGGCGCCTGCTCGCGGTCTTGGACCCCGGGTCCAGGCGTTCGAGCCAGGCCTCGGACCCGCCCAGCCCCGGGCGGACCGGCGCTGCCCCGCCCTCGCGGATCGGGCGGATCGGGTCGCCCTCGCTGCCCACGTTGGGCATCGGGGGGTCGCTGCCCCGGGCGGGCGCCGGGGCGTCCAGCTCCGCCAGGTGGTCGTCCGTCGCGTCCGTCACGCTCTGCTGGGCGCACAGCCCCGGGCAGAGCGATCCGCAGACAGCCAGGGTGATCCAGAGCTCAAGGTGTCGAGCGTTCATGCCGAGGCCTCCATGCCCCAGGCGGTCGCGGGCGACCGCGGGACCCGTGATCCTATCGGAATCGGACAGCGGTAGTTGACGCGAGGCGCCCGGGGCTCGTAGCGTCCCGCCGGGAATACGCGGCCGCGTGCCCAAGTGGTCTAAGGGGACGGATTGCAAATCCGTTATTCGTGGGTTCGAATCCCACCGCGGCCTCTTTCAGCCTCGCGCCCCAAGGGCGCCATCCCCGCTACATCCCCGCACGGCGCTCCGCGTCACGCACCAGCACCGCCAGCTCGTTCCAGACCGAAACGGGCAGGCGGTCGTTCTGCCACAGGATCATCTCCTTCACGCCCGCGTCGATGCACAGGTCCATGACCCGGTCGATGTCCTCGCGGCGCGTCCGGTAGGCGTACGACTGCCCGCGGGCGTCCTTGCCGAACTGCCCCGCCTTGTAGAGTTGCCCGGGGTAGGTGATCCAGGGGACCACGTGCTCGCTGCCCCGCCTCCGGCTCATCACCTCCAGCTGGTCCCTGGCCGACGCGAGCATCAGGCGCCCGTAGTCCTCGTCCATCTCGCCCGAGCGCGCCGTGCCCGTGCTCCGGAACCAGTCGTCGGGCGTGCTGCCGTTGCCCTGCAGCGACGTGCCCATCAGCGGGTAGAACCACGGCGCGCTCCGGTCGCCCCACAGGCGATCGACCCCGATCAGGCGCATGTCCGCCTTGGTCCGCGTCGGCATCGGGTCGCTCAGCGTCCCCCCGATCAGGCAGTCCCAGTTCGAGCAGCGGATCCCCGGGAAGACGCGCCGGGCCTCGCTGTAGAACGCGTCGTGCATCGCCCAGTCGGCGATCTGCATCGTCAGCGACACCGAGAAGTCCCGCAGGTCCCGGTTCTGCACCGAGTTCCAGTACGAGCCCGAGACCGCCGTCTCGATGGGCGCGCCATTGCGGGTCCGCCACGAGTCGCGGAACGCGCCGAGCGTCTGCGCGCCGTTGATCAGCTCGGTCCGGGCCCGCGGGTCGCGCAGGGCCGGCGCCAGCCACGACTTGATCTGGTCGTGCGGGACGCGCGCCTCAAGATCCAGGTGTGCCGCGCCCGGGTGGGGCAGGCCCCGCCGGTCAAGCTCCGCCCGGAACGACGCGAGCATGCGCCTGGAGAAATCTTTCCAGTACGCCCGCCCGCGCGCCGTGTAGGGCGACTGGTTGTTGGACGCGCCGGGCAGCGCGTCGCCCGGGTTGGAGAACAGCGACACGCCCCGCTCGCCGAAGCCCTGCGGGAAGATCGCGTACTGCTCGTACGCCCGCCCGACCCGCGCCATCGAGGCCTGGTGCTTTGCGACCGTGTCAGCCATCTGGCGACCGACCGCCTCGGGGCGGCGCTCGTCGCCGCTGCGCATGAACACCCGCGCCATCGGCACGAACGACGGACGCTGCCACAGCGCGTGCCCCTCGGGGGGCGGGCTCCACGAGTGCAGCAGCAGCGCGCCCCGGACCGGGCTGGCCTCGCCCGGTGGCGCGGGCGCCTGCTCCGGGCTGGGCGCAGGGACCCGGGCGCCCTCGCCCGGCTCGTACGGGAACACGGGCACGCAGGCGGCCATCAGTCCCGACAACGCCAGAACGCCCAGCACACGCAAGAGTTGCAGCAGTCTCATGCACGGAGCGTACCCGCCCGCCAGCGCGTACGATCGCGGGATGAGTGAATCCCCGCCCAGGCCCGAATCGCCCGATGACCTCCGCGCCGCGTCGGAGCGGTTCCGCCAGGACTTCGAGGGCGTGCGCGCCGAGATCGCCAAGGCCGTGGTGGGGCACAGCGAGATCGTCGAGGGCGTGCTCACCTGCTTGTTCACCAACGGGCACGCGCTGCTCGAGGGCGTCCCGGGCATCGGCAAGACCCTGCTCGTCCGCACCCTCAGCAGCGCCCTCTCGCTCGAGTTCTCCCGCATCCAGTTCACGCCAGACCTCATGCCCGCGGACATCACGGGCACGACCGTCGTCAGCGAGGTCGAGTCGGGCGCCGGTCGCGTCTCGCGCGAGTTCCGCTTCCAGCCCGGGCCCGTGTTCGCGCAGATCGTGCTGGCCGACGAGATCAACCGAGCCACCCCCAAGACCCAGTCCGCCATGCTCGAGGCGATGCAGGAACGCAGCGTCACCGTCGGCAACGACACCCACCCGCTCCCCCGCCCATTCTTCGTCATGGCGACCCAGAACCCCATCGAGCAGGAGGGCACCTACCCCCTGCCCGAGGCCCAGCTCGACCGCTTCTTCTTCAAGCTCAACGTCGGGTACTCGAGCCGCGCCGACCTGGGCGAGATCGTCACCCGCACCACCGGCGCTGCCGCGGAAGAAATTCACCCCGTGCTCACCGCCGAGCGCCTGCTCGAGCACCAGGAACTGGTCCGGCGCGTCGCGGTCTCTACGCCCATCCGCGACTACGCCGTGCGCATGGTCCTCGCGACGCACCCCGCGGGCCCGTTCGGAGCCGGCGAGTTCGCCACCCCCCAGGTCAACCGCTACGACCGCGACGGCGCCAGCCCCCGCGCCGCCCAGGCGCTCATCCTCGGCGCCAAGTGCCGCGCCCTGCTCGACGGGCGCCCGGCCATCAGCATCGATGACCTGCAGCGCGTCGCCCTGCCCGCGCTGCGCCACCGCATCATCATGAACTTCGAGGGCGAGGCCGAGGGCATGACGACCGACACCCTCGTGAGCAACATCGTCGAGACCCTGCCCCGCGAGGCGCCAGCGCCCTAGGCGATCCGCGCGGGCCCGCCCCGCGTACCGTCCGGGGACGCCACCGAGACACGATGCATCGCCCCACCACGACATCCCGCGTCCTGCTGCACGCCGCCCTCGCGCTCCTGCTCCTCGGGCTCGCGCTGCCCTCCGAATGCCTCGCCCAGCGGGCCCGGCGTTCCCCGCGCTCCCCCATCGTCCTCACCAGCGACCGCGTGGACGCCTCGCCCGGGCGCCGACTGCTGATCCCCATCGTCTCCGTCGTTACCGCCGCGGCGCCCGCGACGCTCGAAGCGCGCCTTGACGATGGACGCACCCTCAGCGCCGAGCTCGTCCGCCTGCAGACGAACGAACGTCCCGAGACGCACCGCGGCGCCCCCACCTGGCTGCCCCGCGCTCGCCTCTGGTCCGCCATGGCCCCGGGCGACCCCGCCATCGACCTCAACACGCCCGGCTCCTGGTTCGTCCTGCTCCACCCGCCCGAGGACTGCGCCGGTCAGGGCCTCTGGATCGGCGGGCGGCGCGTGGACATCGCCTGGCTGCCCGACCCCTACACCCTCCGCGAGACGGGCGACCCGCTCGAGGCCTGGTCCCCCTGGGCCAGCCCCTCGCCCGAGCCCTGGTGCGCCGACGCGGGCTTCCGCTCGCTCATCGAAGAGGACCGCCTCTCCCCGGCGCGACTCTGGCGCTGGAAGCTCGCCGTCGGGCAGCTCGCGCCCACCGAGCCCTTCGGCGGGCACGGCGCCCCCCCGCCCATCGACTCGCCCGACCAGCTCGAACGCGCACTCGCCCGCGCGCCCGTGAGCGAGCGCGCCATCCTCGCCTTCAGCGAGCAGCTCGAGGCCCGCTGGCAGGTCGCCCTCGCGTTCCTGCACCGCGCCGACCCCACGACCGCCCGGCGCACCCGCGCCCGCCTCGCCGGCGCCGCGGACCTCTCACCCGGGCCGATCATCCCGATCTTCGCGCCGCTGGATTCGTACGCCGACGACCTGCTCGATGACCTGCTCGACCCGCGCAAGAGCGACGCGCAGCGCGTCTCGATCGCCCAGGCCTGGCTCCAATCCCAGGCCAGCGCCGTCGCATGGGTCATCGACGACGCGGGTCGCGCCGACGCCCTGACCGACGCCGCCCGCCCGACCATCGGCATCGTCTCCCTTCCGGACGACGACCAGCCCCGCGCCCTCCGCCTGGGCGGCGCGGCCCGCAGCGCCGCCGTCGATTCCGTCCCCCCCCGCGTCGCCTCGGGCGCCCGCCCGGACATGGTCCAGCAGCACGCCTCGGGCGTGGTCGGGGTCAACGTCGAGCTCGGCGCGTGGAGCACCAGCCTGGGAGTCGCCTCGGGCGCCCTGCCCGTCACGCCCCCCGGGCTCACCATCGGGCCCCTGCGCCGGGCCTGGACCATGCAGTCCTGGCGCGACGGGCGCCTCGACGTGGACGCCTCCCCGCCATCCGACGCGCTCTGCGCCGCCATGCTCCACCGCGCGGGCAAGGGCTGGCGCCTCTACGTCGAGTGCAAGTTTCCCCCAGGCTCAGCGCCCGCAGGCGAGCTCGTCCGCCTCTGGATCGGCCCCTTCGCCGCGCCCACCAGCGTGCTGGCCGTCACCAGCGACGGACGCGTCAACCCCGAGCTGGGCGGGAGCGACGCCACCTGGACCGACGTCGGGCTCAGCGACGACCGCTGGACATTCGATCTGGACCTTCCCGCGGGCGCGGTCAGCGACGACGGCGTGCTCCGACTCGCGATCGAACACATCGACGCGTTCGCCGAGCGCACCAGCGCCCCCCGGCGCATGCTCCCCTGGCAGCGCGAGCCCGGGCGCCTCGCCATCGACACCCGCGCCTGGGAAGACCTGGGACGCGCAAGCGAGCGCTAGACCCCCGCCCGCGCGGGCGCCAGGTCCAGCGTCTCAACCACAAGCCGGTGCAGATCAACGTTGTCGATCACCGGGCCGAGCCGGTCGCTGCCCGGGCCAACCGCCGTAACCTCGACCAGGTCCGCCGTGTGGTTCGGGCTCAGGAACGCGACCCCCAGCGCGTTGGACAGCACCGCGCCCAGCACGGGCCCGAAGCCCGACACCGCCCGGAACCCATCCGCCCGCTCTCGATCGACAAAGCTCCGGTGCAGCCAGGCGCGGTCCGCGTCGTCGAGCTCAACGCCCGTCGCCTGGTACACCAGCAGGGGCAGCACGCCCATCATCGCCTCCCGCGAGCCCGCGGCGCCGAGCTGCGACTGGATCCAGTCGAACGACTGTCGCCCGCGGCTGAGCAGCTCGATGCCCCGCTCGCCCTTGTCGCCGTACAGCGTCAGCCCCGGGTTGGCGTTGCCGTGGTCGGTCGTCACGATCAGCAGCGTGTCATCGCGCGACGACACGAACTCGATCACGCCCGCCAGCGCGTCGTCGAACGCGAGCTGGTCGCGCACGAGCGAGACCGCATCGTTGGCGTGGGCCGCGTGATCGACCCGCCCGCCCTCGACCTGCAGCACGAACCCGCCCGGCGCCCGCGCCAGGCGCTCCAGCGCCGCACCGGTCATCTCGCGCAGGCTCGGCTCGTCCTCCCCCCGGTCGGGCTCGTAGCTCATGTGCCCGTCCCGGAAGAGCCCCAGCAGCGCCGTGTCGCCCGGGGCCGCGCTCAGTTCCGATCGGCTGCGCACCACGCTCAGGTCCTCCCGCGCGAGCAGGGCGTCGCTCTTGAAGTGCTTCGCCCCGCCCCCGAGCACGACGTCCACGCGCCGGTCCAGGATCTGACGGGCGATCTCGTCCTCCCGCGATCGCTCGGGGACGTTGGCGATGAACGAGGCGGGCGTCGCGTGCGTCACGCGCGTCGTGGTGACCAGCCCCGTCGCCTTGCCCTGCTCGCGGGCCGTGACCAGCAGCGGGGTGAGCGCCGCGCCCGACGGATCCGTGTTGACGGCGCCGTTGTTGATGTGTCGCCCGCAGCCCCACGCCGAGCCCGCGGCCGACGAATCGGTCACGAGCGAATCCAGCGAGTGCGTCCGGCACATCGCCCGCCTGGCGCCGTCCGTCTGCCACAGGCCCGTCCACGCCGTCGAGCGCCCGCGCTCCTGGCGTGAGACCATGTCCGCCAGCGTGAGCGTGCCCGTGCTCATGCCATCGGAGACCATGAAGATCACGTTTATTGCTCGCGAGCGCCGCGAAGGCCCGGGCGCCGGAAGCAGCCCGACGCTCGTGGTCGAGGCGCAGGCGCTGAGCGATCCCGCGCTCGCGAGCGCGCCGAGCTGCAAAAAACCACGACGATTGATCTGTGTACGGCCTTCGCTCACATCGGTGCTCCTTGGCGAACCCGATGGTACCGCGATCCCGCCCCGCGCGAGAAGCTACACCCGCATCCGCCACGCGTACAGGCCCCACTCCAGCACCAGAAGCACCGCCGCGCCCAGCACGAACCAGTGCCAGACCTCCCTGGGGACGGGCGCGTCGCCCCGACCACGGGCCTCGATCTCCCGCCCGCCGATCTGGATCGTCGCGGGCGAGGCGATCAGGCTCTCGTGCGCGTCGAGCAGGTTCACGCACACGGCGCCCCCGGGCTCATTCTCGATCCGGTACACGCCCGCGCGCTCAAGCACGCCCAGGTTGATCGCCGACGCATCCCGCTGCGTCTCGGGGATCTCGATCTCAACATCCACCGGCCCGCGCAGCCGCAGCGTCCCCCGGGCGCCCGGGAGCGTGATCTGCGCCGGCTCGCTCGTGAGGAACCGCACCGCGTCGTCGCCCGCGCCCCGCCCCGTGAGCGACTCGACCGCGTTGGCCACGAACATCGGCAGCGAGAGCTGAAGCCCCCAGTTGGACCGGCTGATCGGGAACGCGACGGCGATCCGTTCCACGCCCGTCGCCTCCGTCCGCCAGATCAGCCCGCCCCCCGTCGCGATCGCCAGCGCCTCGGTCCGCACACCCGCCGCGTCCGGGTCGGGCGCCAGCAGCGCCCCTCGGTCCACGATCAGCGTGTCCAGTGAGACATCCCGCAGCACCGGGTCCGCCCGCTTCCAGCTCACGACCCGCTCCCCGCCCGCCGGCGACGCCCGCTCGACCAGCCCCGGGACCGGGACCCCGAAGCTCAGCGACGCGACGCCCGGCGCGGGCGCGCCGGCGCGATCAAGGACGACCAGGTCGATCGCGCTCATGTCGCCGGTCAGGAACCGCCGGTAGTCCTCGGGCGCGACGACCCGCAGCGAGCCCAGGTCCAGCTCTTCCAGCACGTCCCGCAGGAACCGGTCCGGGGAGGCCTCGGGCGCGACAACCAGCACCGAGGGCTTCGAGGGCGCCCCGAACACAAGCTGCGCCGCGTTGTCACTCACCAGCGCGTCCCCGCGTTCGAGAACCACCCGCACAACCCCCCCCCGGGGCAGGCGCAGCTCGGCGCTGCCCGTCGCGCGGGCCGGGTCCTCGCCCGCGCCCTCGATCACCACCGGGCGGCGCTGGACCGGTGTCCCGTCCACACTGATGTCCAGTGTCGTCGCCGTCCGCTCGCGCCGGACAGACTGCAGCGCGACAAACAATCGCACCAGCGCCGGGTCGTCACTGTCCCGGCTGGCGCCCAGCCCCACGATCCCCACGTTGTCGCGCCCGCCGTCCGCACCGGGCCCGACGCGCTCAAACCGCACCCGCGCCCCCGCGAGTGACAGGGCGCTGCCCACCGCGCTCGACCCGTCAGAGATCACCACGACCAGCGGGCGCGTCGCCCGGGCGCCCTCGTCCGTGTCAGTGTCCAGCAGCGACTCGACCAGCGTGAGGGCGCCGCTCAACCGCCCGGGCTGGTCCGTCGGCCCCAGCGCGCCCAGCGCCCGCGATATCTCCGCCCTCGACCGCGTGGGCGGCGTGATCACCCGCGCCTCCCGCCCCATCGCGATCAGCGTCACGCTCGGCGCCCCAAGCCCCGAGAGCATGTCGTCCGCCAGCTCGCCCGCCCGCGTAACCGCCGCCTCGAAGCGTGACCGCCCCCCGCCCGCGTCCGTCGCGGACATCGACGCCGTCCGATCGATCACGATGAACACGCTCGCGCGCGACGCCTCGCCCCCCATGACCGCCGGTCGCCCCAGCGCGCCCACGAGCAGCAGCAGAATCAGCACGTGCAGCAAGAGCAGCAGCGAAGCGCGCAGCCACCGCAGCGGCACGTTGACCTGCAGATCCCGTGTCGCCTGCTCCCAGAACATCGTCGAGCTGACCCGCACCGGCCTCCGGCGCAGCTTCAGCAGGTAGAACGCCAGCAGCGTGGGCAGCGCCACGCCCAGCGCGATCACCGCGGAGATCGGGGCCAGCAGCGTCACGCCCCGGGCCCCGCGTACCCCTTGCCCACGACATACGTCTCGCTCGACACGTCACGCGAGGCGCGGGGCTTGAAGCCCTTGGCCTCCCTGAACATCGTGCCCGTGAGCCTGATCAACTCCTGATGCGTCTCGCCCTCGAACACCTTCATCGCCAGGTTCCCCCCCGGACGCAGCAGGTGGGGCAGGCGCTCCAGGATCGCCTCGCACAGGTGGACCGAGCGGAAGTGGTCGCCGTGCCCGGTCGTGGGCGGCGCCATGTCCGACACCACGCAGTCAAACTTCCGACCGGACTCACCCAGCAGCACCGACGGGTCGATCGTCGTCAGGTCGCCCCGGACCACGTGCACGTTGGGCTCGAACTCGTGCTCGACCTCCTGCAGATCGATCCCCACGGCCACCCCCCGCGCCCCGACCAGCCGCCGGCACACCTGCAGCCATGACCCCGGCGCGCACCCCAGGTCCAGCACCCGGTCACCCGTGCGCATGAGATTCTTCTTCTCGTTGAGCTCGAGCAGCTTGTACGCGCTCCGGGCGAGGTACCCCTCCGCCTTGGCCCGCCTGAAGTACTCGTCGTGCAAAACCCGGCGTGCCATCGGCTCAGGATAGGGGGCGCCCGCTACTCCGGCGCGTCCTGGGCGGGCTCCCCCGGAGCCTCGGCCAGCTTCCGCACCCCGTCCACAAGCATCACCGTCCCCAGCACCAGAATAAACACCGCGAACGCCCGCTTGAGCGTGCTCGCCGAGACGTTCCGGGCGAGCCTCGCCGCGAACGTGCTCGCGACAAAGCTCCCCACGATGAACGGCAGGATGATCATCGCGTCCAGCCCCTCGAACCGGTGCGCGATCAGCCCGCTCAGGCAGTTGATCGAGATCACCACCAGCGACGTCCCGATCGCCTGCTTGACAGGCAACCGCCCGACGAGCGTCAGCGCGGGCACGATCAGAAACCCCCCGCCCACACCCAGGAACCCAGTCAGAAACCCGACCGCGACCCCCGCCACCAAGAGCGGCGCCGAACGCCGCAGCAGACTTGCCTCCGCGTCGGGCGTCGGCTCAGCGCGCGATCGCCCCGCGCTGCGGTACATCCGCACCCCCGCGAACAGGATCACCGCCGCCAGGCACAGCAGCAGCACGAACCCCGGCACCCGCTCCGACAGCCTCGCCCCCAGGAACGCCCCCGCGAACCCCGTCACCGAGAACAACCCCGCGGCGCCCGCCCGCACGCTGCCCTGCCGCGCGTGGATCACGCTCCCGTACAGGCTCGTCGCGCCCACGATCGCCAGCGCCAGCACGACCGACTGCTTCTCGCCGATGCCCAGCCCGTAGATCAACGCGGGCAGCACCAGGATCGACCCGCCCGCCCCCAGCGCGCCCAGCGAGAACCCCACCAGCCCCCCGAACAGTAATGACAGGGCGATGTCCACGACTCAGGCGTCGCCTGCGAGGCGCGCGACGCCCGCGATCGCCGCGTCGATCTCGCTCTCCGTGCTGAACGGGCCCGGGCTGAACCGCACAGTCCCGCCCAGCGGGTGGCTCCCTATCGCCTCGTGCGCCATCGGCGCGCAGTGGAATCCCGCCCGGCACACGATCGCGTCGCGCTCGTTGAGCGCCGCCGACGCTTCCTTGGGCGCCACGCCCTCGATATTGATCGACACCGCCGCTGTTCGATTGCTCACGTCGCGCCCGCCGTAGACCGTGACACCCTTGATCGCGCTCAGTCCCGCGATCAGCCGCTCAACCAGCGCGTGCTCTTTCGCGTTGACCTGCTCCACGCCCCGCTCCAGCAGCCAATCCGCCCCCGCCGCGGCGCCCGCGATCGCGGGCAGGTTCAGCGTCCCCACCTCGTAATCCGCCGGCACGTGCCCGGGCCGCCCGTGCTTGCCCGAGTCGCCCCCCGTCCCCCCCTCAGCCATCGTCCGCAGCGCCACGTGCTCCGCGACCCACAGCGCCCCGCACCCCGTGGGCCCGAACAGTCCCTTGTGCCCCGCGATCGCCAGCATGTCCACGCCCAGGTCCATCACGTCGATCGGCTTGATCCCCACCGCCTGCGCCCCGTCCAGCAAGCACAGCGCCCCGTGCTCGTGCGCTAGGCGCACGATCTCCTTGCACGGCAGCAGCTCGCCCGTGACGTTGCTCGCCATCATGCACGCCACGAGCTTCACGTTCTTGGTCTTGAGGGTCTGCTCGTAGAACGCCAGATCGAACGCCTCGCCCGGCGCGTAGGGGACGACGACAAACTCGACCCCGCGCTCCGCCGCGAGCTTGCGCACCGGGCGCGACACCGCGTGGTG
>JAJDDH010000139.1 GCA_029260415.1 Phycisphaerales bacterium
GCCGCTCACCCCCATCACCTTCGAGCTGGGCATCCTGGTCACCGCGTTCACCTGCATCTTCGGCATGCTCGCGCTCAACGGCCTGCCCCGGTTCAACCACCCGCTGTTCTCCCGCGACCGCTTCCTGAGCGTCTCGGACGACACCTTCTTCATCTGCATCGAGGCCTCGGACCCGAACTTCGACCCGGCGCGCACGCGGGCCCTGCTCGAATCCGTCGGGGCCGAACGCATCGAACTCGTGGAGGACGAGGACTGATGATCAGCTCACCCATCATCCGAACAGGCCTGCTCGTGGGCGCTGGCGCGGCGCTGCTGCTGCCGCTGGCCGGTTGCCGCGGCGACCGCACCGACGCCCGCCCGCGTCAGTTCCTGCCCGACATGGACGACCAGCCCAAGTGGAAGCCCCAGTCCGAGACCGAGTTCTACGCGCTCCAGGACGGCACCCGCCGCACCCAGCGCGAGCCCGACGCCAACACCGTCGCGTTCGGTCGCGCCAGCTTCAACCCCGAGCGGTTCGGCGCTGAGCCCTGGGCCTCGGATTACACCCTCGAGAGGGCGTCCTTCCTCGCGGAGAACGACGCGTACTACACGGGCAAGACCGGGCCCGACGCGTTTGTGGACTCGATCCCGACCAACGTCACCCGCGAGATGCTCGACCTCGGGCGGCGCAAGTTCGAGATCAACTGCGTCTCCTGCCACGGCTACAAGGGCGACGGCAAGGGCACGGTCGCCGAGGCCGGCTACACCCCGGTCCCCGCCAACCTGCTCGATCCCAAGTTCTCTGACCCGTCCCAGCGCTCCGCCAAGGACGGGCACATGTTCAGCGTGATCCGCGACGGGCTCTGGAACGAGATCACCGGCGCCAACCGCATGCCCGCCTACGGGCACAACATCAGCGCCGACGAGGCCTGGGCGATCGTCGCCTACATCCGCGTCCTTCAGGCGTCGCAGAACGTCTCGCCCGACGACGCGAGCATCCCCGATTCACAGCGGTCGCTGCTCACCCGCAGCCGGCCCGCCGCGCCCGCGAGCGAGGGAGTCTCCCCATGAGCCAATCCCAGTCGCCCACCACGTCGATCCCCGTCCCCGAGCGCGCCACGCCCCGGGCCTACCTGACCGAGGCCCAGTGGCGCAAGCGCCTCGACAAGCTCGCGGCCCACCCCGCGATGCGCCACGACAACATCCACCTGGCCGAGGGCGCGACCACAAAGCTCTCGGGCCTGATGCTCATCGCCGGGGCCGCGGCGCTCGTCGTGACGATCCTCGGCGCCTTCGCGATCAACGCCAGGCACGCGCTGGCCGCGTTCGAGGTCGGCCTGTTCACCTGCATCGCCATGAGCTTGGGCGCCCTGTTCCTGACGATGGTCTTCCACTCGCTCAACGCGGGCTGGACGAGCACCGTTCGCCGCCAGTTTGAGAACGTCGCCTCGCTGCTGCCCGTCTGCTGGGTGATGCTGCTGGGCGTCGTGCTCATCGAGATTCTGGGCGGGGGCATCCTGCTGACCTGGCTCAGCGACGAGATGGCGGGCGACTACCTGCTCGAGAAGAAGTCCGCCTTCCTCAACCCCGTCTTCTTCGGGGTCCGCTTCATCATCTACGGCTTCGTCTGGCTCGCCCTCTCCCAGATCATGTTCCGCACCAGCCTCAAGCAGGACGAGACCGGGCAGCGCGGCCTCACCCGCGTCATGCGTTACAACTCGGGCTGGGGCCTGCTGGCCTTCGCCCTGACGACCGCGTTCTTCGCGTTCGACTTCCTGATGGCGCTCGACTTCCGCTTCTTCTCCACGATGTGGGGCGTGTACTACTTCGCCTCCGCGGCCCTGGCGAGCGTCTCGGTCGTCGTGCTCGTGCTGGCGGTGCTCAAGGGCATGGGGCGCCTGACGGGCGCCGTCACCGAGGAGCACTTCCACGACCTGGGCAAGCTGATCCTCTCGTTCACCGTCTTCTGGTCGTACATCGCCTTCAGCCAGTATTTCCTGATCTGGTACTCGAACATCCCGGAAGAGACCGCCTGGTACGTCTACCGCACGGGCGAGGGCGGGTACAAGGCCCTGTTCATCATCCTCGCGTTCGGACACTTTGTCGCGCCGTTCTGCATCCTGCTCTTCCGCAAGGTCAAGCGCACCACGGGCCTGCTGGCCTTCATGGCCGCGTACATGATCGCGATCACCGTCGCGGACATGATCTGGATCGTCCGCCCGATGGTCTACGTGGGCGAGCACGCCGCGGAGAACCCGGGCCTGGGCGCGATCTGGCTGGACGCGGCGGGCATCATCGCGCCGCTGTGCCTCTGGGGCTTCTTCCTGGTCCGGGCGGTTGGCGCATCGCCGCTGATTCCGCTCAAGGACCCGATGCTGCACGAGGCCCTGGCCCACAAGAACTACGTCTAACCACGCGGGCGACGACGCCCCCGACAACGGGACACACCCATGAGCGATACACCGCACGAAACACCGGTCCACCACACCGAGCCCGACGCCTGGCACCAGCACAGCGCCGACGAGGGCGCGCCCCAGCTCGAGCACGCCGCCCACGCCAACCCCACCGCGCTGGCCATCACCTTCATCGGGATGATTCTGGGCGTCGCGTTCGTCATCGTCGTGCTCGTGGCGTACTTCAACAACTACGTCTCGACCATCAAGGCCGAGAAGCAGGAGGGCGTTGGCATCGCGGCCCCCTTCGAGGCGTCCAAGGCCGAGGCCCTGGCCCACCTCGACGGCTACGGCTGGGTCGATCACGACACCGTCTACATCCCCGTCGAAGCCGCCATGGACCGCGTCGTCCAGCGCTACGCCAGCGCAACGCCCACCAACGAGGAGCTCTCGCTCACCGATGCGGACTGACCGGCGCTCCATCCTGAGCCTCCGCCCGCTCGCCCTCGCGGCGTGCGCCGCTGTCGCTTTCGGCTCGTCCCTCGCGCCGGCGCAGGTGCTCGAGAAGGACATCCCCGAGCAGGCCCGCGGCGTCGAGCTCGAGGAGCACTTCGGACAGCGCGTCCCCATGAACCTCGTCTTCACCGAGGCCAACGCCCAGCCCCTGCCCATGGCCGAGGTCCTCAGCGGGGGCCTGCCCGTCGTCCTCGCGCTCGTCTACTACGACTGCCCGATCGTCTGCCCCGTGGTCCTCCGCAAGATGCTCGAGTCGTTCAACGACCTCGAGTACACCATGGGCCAGGAGTTCAACGTCCTGGTCGTCAGCTTCGACGCCAGCGAGACCCCGACGCACGCCCTGGACGCCAAGACGCAGTACACGTCGCTGTACAACCGGCGCACGTCCGAGACCGACGCCGCGTGGTCGTTCTGCGTCGCGGACCAGGACACGATCGACCGGCTCACCAGCGCCGTGGGCTTCAAGACCAACAAGCTCCCCGACGGCGAGTTCGCCCACCCCGTGGGCATCACCGTCCTCTCGCCCGAGGGCGAGGTCGCCGCGTACTTCCATGGGTTTGACTACCCGCCCCGCGACCTCAAGCTCGCCATGCTCGACGCGTCCAACGGCGGCGTTGCCCGCTCCTTCGGCGACCGCCTGCTCCACTTCTGCTACCGCTACGACCCCAACGCCGGCTCCTACAGCATGCACGCCATGAACGTCATGCGCCTCGCCGGCGTGCTGACCGTCATCGGGCTCATCGCCCTCATCGGCGGCCTGCTCACGATCGAACGACTCCGAAACCGCTCCAAGACGAAGACACTTACAGACGCTCAGCCCTCGGGGTCCTTCCCCGGCGCGGGCGTTCCAGGATCCGTGTCATGACCATGCCCCCCGCAACACCGGCAACCACCGCCCCCGAGGCCGTCGCGGCCGCTGCGCCCATCACGGACGCCATCCCCCCGGTCCGCACCCTCCCGTTCGACGGCGAGGGGCTCCAGGGCCTGTTCTTCCGCACCAACGGAACGACGGACGCCGCGATCTGGACCGACGGGCTCTTCATGCT
>JAJDDH010000140.1 GCA_029260415.1 Phycisphaerales bacterium
AGTCGCTCCGGTCCTCGTACAGCACCGCCAGGTTCAGCAGCGCGTTGATCGGGGCGGGCGGGTACTCGCAGGCGCGCTCGTACAGCGCCAGCGCCTCGTCCTCCTCGCCGCAGAGATCGAGCAGATACCCAAGATGGAACAGCCCGTCGGCGTGCGTCGGGTCGGCGCTGATCGCGGCCCGCAGCTCGGCGATGGCGCCCTCGCGGTCGCCCGCGGCTTCGAGGCGCCTTCCCTCGGCGACGTGCGCTGACGCGGCCTGCGTATCACCGGACGCCGCGGCGCCGATCACCATCTCCATCGGATCGTTCGTCATCGAGTGCTCCTGTCGGGGGCCCAGGCGCCGCTCCGGGGGGCGCCGTGAAGCTGAAACAGATCATAGGCCACCATCCAGAGCGGCCCGAACGCCTCAGGCCGACCCCGGGGAGACGCCCGCGATGGTCTCCTCGCCCGGTTCGGCGTACGGATCGGCGCCCTCGGACGACCCGGTCAGGCTCAGCGACCGCCAGTGCCCGCCCAGGAACCGCCAGAACATCGCCAGGCCCAGGGCGATGATGTACCCCGCGGCGCCCACCCAGGGCCCCACCGAGCCCATCTCCGGGAAGAGCCAGATCATCGCGTGCCCGCCCCCGACGATCAGCGTCCACGAGAGCACGATCGTCGCGATCCCGGGCCAGACGGTGTCGCCCGCCCCGCGCAGGGCCGCGGACATGACGATTGCCATCGCGTCAAACAGCTGGAACACCGCCGCCGCGATCATGACCGTCGCGCCCACCCGCAGGACTGCGTCCCGCTCCTCGGCGATCATGTCCTCGGGGAGGAAGAGCTCGATCATCCACTCCCGGAAGAGGATGAACGACAGGGCGCACAGGCCCATGTACGCCAGCGTGACCTTGAGCCCGAGCCAGGTGCGGGCCGCGGCCAGGTCCGGGCGGCGCATGCCCATCGCCTTGCCGACCATCGCCGAGACCGCGATCGAGAGCCCGATCGCGGGCATGAACGCGACGTGCATGAAGCGCAGCGCGATCCACCCCGCGGTGTTGTGCACCACCGGGTCGTCCCCCGAGACCTTCCCGCCCATGGGCAGCAGCACCGCCATCAGGTAGCCCCAGCAGATCAGCTCGTTGCCCATCATCAGGCCCGCGGGCCAGCCCACGCGCAGCAGGTCCTTGATCGCCCGCATCGAGGGCTTCCACGCGGCGCGGGAGTGGTACTTTTTGTTCCAACGCGGGCCCAGGAACAGGATCATGGGGATGGTCAGCTCGAAGGCGGTGCCGATAACGGTGCCGAACGCGGCGCCGCGCACGCCCATCGCCTCGATCCCCAGCGCCTGAGCGATCGACTGGAACGCCGAGGCGAAGGGCATCGATTCGGGCGCGCCCGCGGAGCCGAAGATCAGCACCGCGTTGGCGCAGATGTTGACCAGGTTGCCCGTGAGGACCGCGACCATCACGATCCCGGGCTTGTGCATCCCGAAGAAGTAGTTGGCCAGCCCGCGCCCCGCGAGCGTGAGGAACGCGCCCGCGATGAGGATGTGGGCGTACTGCGTCTCGTACGCAACCAGCTGTGGGTCGTCGTGGAAGGCCCTGAAAATCGGTCCCAGCGTCAGCGCGTACGGGATGAACAGGACCGACGCGACCGCGCTGAGCCAGATCCCGCTCCACGCGTAGGCGCTGCCCCGCTCGGGCGTGCCCGCGCCCAGGTTCTGCGAGACGAACGAGTTGACGAGCGACAGCAGCCCGAGCATCGCGGCCATCGCGATCCAGACGATGATGCCCCCGTTTCCCTGCGCCGCGACGTACACCGGGTCCGCCGGCTCGATGCGCGACACCATCATCCCGTCGATGAACTGCATGACCGTGTAGCTGGTCATCGTCACCACGGTGGGCGCCCCGATCACCAGCATCTCGATCAGCGGGTGACGCACGGGGTCGCCCGCGAGTGTGGGCGTCTCGGGTTGGTTCATCTGCTCTGCCATCACACTCCCGACCACCCGTCTACGCCCGGGCGCAGGCGAGGTTGCCCGCCTGGCCCAGACGCCGGACGCGGATCATTGCTCACTCGCCCGGTCGAGTCGCGGGCAGCGTCCGGGATCCACGCCCGGGCGCCCGGGGCGGGGCGGAGCGGCACATGCGGATCGCCGTCTCGATCGACGCGAGCATGCTCCCCGGGTCCGCCCGGTTCTTGCCCGCGATGTCGAAGGCCGTCCCGTGGTCGGGGCTGGTGCGGACGGTGGGCAGGCCCAGCGTGATGTTCACCGATTCATCGCGCGCCAGCAGCTTGACGGGGATCAGCCCCTGGTCGTGGTACATCGCCACGACCAGGTCGTACCGCCCCGCGAGGGCCGCGTTGAAGATCGTGTCGCCCGGGAACGGGCCGCTCGCGTCGATGCCCTGGCGGACCGCGTGCTCGATCGCGGGCTCGATCAGCCTGGTCTCCTCGTCGCCCAGCAGCCCGCCCTCGCCCGCGTGCGGGTTGAGCCCGCAGACCGCGATCCGGGGTCGCTCAACGCCCAGGCGGCGCATCCCCTCGCGCCCCAGGTCGATCGCGTCGAACACCCGACCGATCGTCAGCACGTGGCGGATGTCCATCAGGGGCAGATGAACCGTCGCGAGCACGACGTTGAGCTTCGGGCCCGCGAACATCATCGCGCTGCGCTTGGCGTGCAGGCGCGAGGCCAGCAGCTCCGTGTGCCCCGCCCAGCGCTGGCGCCCCGCAAGCTCCCACGCCTTCTTGGAGATCGGCCCGGTGACGATCGCGTCGATCCGCTCGGCGTCGCCCTCGGGTCGTGCCGCGTCGCGGATCGCGTCCTCGACGAGTCTGAACGACAGCTCGCCCGAGGCCTTGGTCGGGGCGGGGTGGGCGCGGGACCAGTCATGGTCCGGGGCGTCGTAGTCGATAAGCACGACGCGGTGGCTGCGCGTGACGTCGCGCAGCGAGCTGCCCGCTTCCAGGCGCCACCAGTCGGGCTCGATGCCCGCCCGGTCCGCGGCCGCGTGCATCGCCCCGCCCGAGGCGTAGAGGATGTACCTCGCGTCCCTGGGCGCCCGGGCCAGTGCTTTGATGACGACCTCGGGCCCGATCCCGCCCGGATCGCCCATCGTCACGCCGACGATCGGCGCCCCGGTCCCAGGCTCGGATGCAGTGCTCACGCCCTGATCGTACGCGGGCGAGCCCCAACGCGGGTCTCAGTGCAGGACGCGGAAGACCTCGGCCTCGTCGGTCAGGCCCTGGACCACCTTCGCGTTGGCGTCGTTGCGCATGGGCGAGAATCCGCTGTCCACCGCCGCCTCCATCAGGCTCACGCCGTCGGCACGCTCCGCCGTCAGGCGGCGCAGCTCGTCGGTCATCACCATCAGCTCGTGC